>CAMWVK010000113.1 GCA_947177675.1 uncultured Mucispirillum sp. | reverse complement strand
ACCGAGATCTACACTATCCTCTTCGTCGGCAGCGTCAGATGTGTATACTAGACAGTTCTGTAGCAGTATATACATCTGAAATTACTTTATTTTCATTAAAAAATAATGCAATCTCTCTGCCCTCTGTTGTGCCTGCAAAAATAAGGGGTCTTATCATAGTCCTTTATATCCCCTTGGTGTAACCATTTGATTTTTTATTAATTTTGTTGTGCTGTTTCCTATAATAATTAAAGTAAACATATCAGCCTGAAAATCTTTTAATTCACTGAATGTTAAAATACCTTTTTCTTCCTGCTGCCTTTCACAGTTTCTAACATATCCGCATAAAGTATTCTCATTTATATATGGGGACATAATATCGCATGCTCTTCTTAAATAATCCGCTCGTTTTTTACTTGACGGGTTATATACTGCTATAATAAATTCAGCTGAAGCTGCACTAATTAACCTTTTTTCTATTTTTTCCCAAGGTGTAAGTAAATCACTTAATGAAATAACTGCAAAATCATGGGTAAGTGGTGCACCAAGTTTTGCAGCAGCTGCTAAAACTGCACTGATTCCCGGTATTACTTCCACTTCCACATCGCTTTTTTCTGCCATTTCTATTAAAAGCCCTGCCATACCGTAAACACCTGCATCACCGCTTGAAATAAGTGATACAGTTTTTCCTTCCTCTGCTTTTTCTAATGCTTTTTCACACCTTGCCTTTTCCTGTTTCATAGGGGTTACTATTAATTCTTTATCTTTTATTAAATGTGATATTAAATCAGTATATACTCCATACCCTGCAATAACACCGCTTTCTTCTATCGCTTTTAATGCTCTTTCTGATATTAAGTCCTCTTTTCCAGGACCTGTGCCTATACAGTATATTTTTCCTTTCATACTATCCTCTTTTTAAAAACTTCCCTGCCATAATTTATAGCCTATTGATAAAGTAAACCCATTTTCACACAGTTTCTTTACTATAATTTCACTGCCACTAAAACATTTCACTGCTCTTTCACACACATTATCTACACCAGTTATGTGTTTTACAAAATTTGAAGATATAAAATCTCCATGCACATTTTCAAGTTCATATTTAGAGTATGTTATAAAGGGCACATTCAATTCTTTTGAAAGCATTAATATGGCTTTTTCATCTTTTTTAATATCAATGCTTGCAATACTTAATATTTTCCTTTTATCTATATTGTTTTCTTTTAATACTCTTTCTACTAAATCTTTTAAATAATGATATTCTGCTCCTTTTCTAGCTCCTATTCCTAAAACATACTCTTTTGGAATAAGCTGCATAGTATATGGAAAGGGTTGAATATCTATATCATCAGCTATTATTATTCCGCATTCCTGCTGCACATCAGAAATTACCCCTTTTGGAAGTGTACCATAAACTTTATAATCTGAAATAAAGCCCACTTTTTCATTACGCAAAAGCCTTGATGATACTTCTTTTATCATAGAGATATCATCTATATATAAATTATTTTTTTCTGCCCATACATCTACTGCAAATTTATTGTTTCTATCTGTTGCAGTAGTTATAACTGGCTCTGCATTTATATATTCTGCAATTTTTAAAGCTATTTCATTTGCACCGCCAATATGACCTGAAAGAACTGGTATTACAAATTTTCCTGTATCATCCAGCACAATCACTGCTGCATCTTTGTTTTTTGCTGTAATAAGTGGAGCAACAGCACGCACAGCAATACCTATTGCAGATATAAATATTATGGCTTTACTTTCATTAAAAATATCTGCTGTAAAAGATTTTATATCTTTTTCAAGCACTCTTACATTTTGAGCAGGATATTTGCCATAAAGCAGTGCATCTGGGTATATATTATGCAGTTTTGTGCTTAATTCTGCCCCTTTTTGTGTAAATGATATTATATATATTTTATCCATTAGTGCCTTTTCTAAATTCATGGGAAAATGTGCCGTCATAAAGTTTTGAGCGGTCATATATATCCCCTAAAAAATCACCTGCAAGCACAAGTGCAGTTTTTGAAATATTATTTTCTCTGCCTGCTTTTTCTAAATTTTCAATAGTTGTAACAACTTTTAATTCATCTTCCCATGTAGCTTTATAAACTATGGCACAAGGTGTATCTTTACTATATCCACCAGCAGTTAATTCATCAGCTAATTTTCCAAGCATAGATGAGCTTAAAAATATAACCATAGATGCATTATGAGAGGCTAAAAGCTTAATATCTTCTTTTTCAGGCACAGGTGTTCTGCCTGCCATTCTTGTAAGTATTACAGTTTGTGAAACTGCAGGCAGGGTATATTCAGCATTTAAAGAAGCAGCCGCCCCTAAAAATGAGCTGACACCCGGCACACTCTCAAAAGGTATATTTTTACTTTTTAATATATCAGACTGCTCTCTGACAGCTCCATATATACTCATATCGCCAGTATGCAGCCGCACAACCATTTTATTATTTTTATCGCTTTCTTCCATAACATTAATTACTTCTTCTAATGTCATAGTTGCACTGTTATATATAACACATTCTTTTTTTGCATAGCTTAAAAGTTCAGGATTAACAAGTGAGCCTGCATATATGATAACATCTGCTTTTTTTAAAAGCTCTGCTCCACGAACTGTTATCAAATCAACTGCACCAGGACCTGCCCCTACAAAATATACCATAGCTTTACCCCTTTACTATTATTAATGAAAAATAACTGCTTTCATCTGCTGCCATGCTGAAATCTTTATATATTTTTTCTTCTTTCATTCCGCAGTTTTCTACCATATATGTTTTATCAGTAAGGCCGCATTCAGCTATTTCCTGCTTTACTTTTGCCATCTTTCTACCGCTTTTCATAAGCACTTTATTTCCAGATAACTGTAAAAGTTCTTTATTGTCCTTATAATTTGCAGGTATTATGATTAACGGGTCAGCACCATCGCAAAGGGAAATATTAAGTCGTGCAGCACTGGCACAAAATGAAGTAACACCCGGCACTATTTCTACGCTGTAACCTTTGCTTTCTACTATCCTGTGGACATACATATATGTAGAATAAACAGATGGGTCTCCAAGAGTAGCAAAAGCAACATTTTTACCTTTATCTAAACAGTTTATAATAAGCTCTGCACCATTTTCATGGCTTTGCCTTAAATGCTCTTTATCTTTTGTCATAGGCATAGGAAGGTATATTATTTCTTTTCCAGTAATATATTCTTTTACTATTTCATAGGCTCTATTTTTACTAGAAAAACTGTCAGGAAGAGCTATCACATCAGCATTTTTTATTATATTTACTGCCTTTATCGTAATAAGCTCTTTATCTCCGGGACCTATACCTACACCAAATAATTTTCCTTTTTTCACTTATCTGTCCTTAAAATATTTTATGAAATCTAGTGCATTACTGCTGTATTTCCATGTATTTTCTTTATTTGTAAATACCATAACTTCGCATTTAATTTTATTTTGAAGCCGTCTGTTTATATTTTCCATAATCTTATTTATAATTAGATTCCACACTTTTTCATGCAGATTATACTGCATTAAAATATAATCTATTTCATCAGTAGAAACTGCATTAAATATTTCTTCTATAACTGATTTCTCTGCACCACACAGAGCAGCATAAGAAGCAAATATTTCATGGCGGCAGTCTGCATAACTTGAATGGGTATTCATAATACCACCTGCCACTTTTGAAAGCTTGCCAGCATGTCCTATAATTAATATCCTTTCAGGCTGTTTATATAAAAGGTAATCAAGAGTATCCCCTATATAGTTTGATATTTTTATGCCTTTTTCTATATCTATGCCAAATTTTTCCAGTGCTGCATTTCTGCCATAATTGCCGGGAGTTAAAAGTATATTTTTTACACCCTGCTCCATTTGACTGTCTATTTCTAAATATATTGTATCAATTAATGCTTTTTCACTCATAGGTTCAACTATACCAGTTGTGCCAAGAATAGATATGCCGCCAATAATACCAAGCTTTTCATTAAATGTTTTTTTAGCAGTTTCTATTCCTTCAACTGCTGAAATGATAACTTTAAAGCTTTTATCATAGCCAAAATCCAAGCATATTTTTTCCATTTCATAGGCTATCATTTTCCTAGGCACAGGATTTATAGCAGCCTGCCCCACAGGCACTTTAAGCCCCGGTTTTGTAACCCTGCCTATGCCTTTGCCACCATCTATTATTAATTTATCATACCCCTTATATACTGCTGCTTTTATTTCTATGCCATTTGTAACATCTGGGTCATCGCCACTTTCTTTAATAACAGAACATTCTGCATAATCATCATATTTTTCTATGCGTTTTATTTTTATTTTTAAAAGTTTTCCTGTTGCAGCATTTACTTCTATAAAGTCCTGCTTTTTATTAGTAAATAAATACAAAGCTGCTGCTTTTGCTGCAGCCTGAGCACATGTGCCAGTTGTATATCCAGTCTGTAATTTTTTACCTTTTTTAATGACTTTTTCCATTAACCAGCTCTTTTATAGCTCTCCGTGCTTTTGAAATAGTATCTATACTTTCATCTACTGCCATATTGTCGCATTTTTTAAGTATTTCCATAAGATGAGCTATACGGGGAAGTCTTAAATCATACTTTCTTAATTTATCTGCCTGACAGAATATTTCTTCAGGACTTCCCTTCATAACAACACTTCCCTTATCAAGCACATAAGCATAATCACAGTAAAGCGGCACAATATCCATTTCATGAGTTGCTATGATTATAGTTGTGCCCTTTTCTTTATTTATTTTTTTAAGCAGCATTAGTATTTCATTTGCTCCCATTGGGTCAAGCCCTGCTGTTGGCTCATCTAAAATAATCAGTTCTGGCTCCATAATAAGCACACCAGCTATTGCCACCCTTTTTTTCTGACCAAAGCTTAATGCATGGGTAGGTCTTTCCATATATTCATACATTTCCACTTCTTTTAATGCCTGCTCTGCCTGTTTTTTTGCTTCTTTCTGAGATAAGCCTAAATTTAATGCACCAAAAGAAACATCTTTTATTACACTTGCAGAAAAAAGCTGGTCATTAGGGTCTTGAAAAACTATGCCTATACTTTTACGGATTTCTGCAATACCTTTTTTATTATACTCTACTAATTTATCATTAAAATATACACAGCCTTTATCTTTTATATTTATGCCGTTTAATGTTAAAAAAAGAGTTGATTTACCAGCACCATTTCTGCCAAGTATGGCTGTAACACTGCCCCTTTTTATATTAATAGATATGTTATTAAGTGATAACTCATCATCATAAGAAAAACATAAATCTTCGCACTTTAATATACTTTCACTCATAATACTGCCTTTAAAATAATACAGAAACCTGCAATAAAAAATATTAATACATAAAATATATATGCTCTTTCATATTCACATCTGATAGTGGAAATATCCCCGTCATATCCTCTAGATACTAATGCCTGATAGCTGAAATCTGCTCTTTTATAAGCCCTTATAAAAAGCATAGCCGCAAGAGAAGAAACACATAATAAGCTTGATTTAAAATTCCTGTATCCAAGCCTTAATTTTTGTGCCTTATACATTGCTGCTGCTTCATCTATTAATATAAATATATACCTGTATATAAGTTCCATAAGAGTGATAAAGAGCTTTGGAAGTTTTAACTTATAAAGGCTTTCAAAAAAGCTGACCATAGGTGTAGAAAGAGCCAGAAAATAAGTAATACTTACAGCTGATAATGCTCTAAAAAAAAGGTTTATAGATGTTTCCAGCGACTTGTAAGTTATACCTATATGAAACTTGTCTATTAATATAACTATTTGTTCATCTTCCACAAACGAAATAAGTACAGGAATAATGCCCATAATCAAAAATGAAAATGGAATAAGCATAAATTTTATATATTTTATAAAAGAAACAGCAGGGTTTGAAATAATAGTAAACCCTGCAAAA
>CAMWVK010000112.1 GCA_947177675.1 uncultured Mucispirillum sp. | reverse complement strand
TTTAGAACCTGATTTATAGGCGAAAAATATGTATTACCTTAAATACTCATGCTGTATTTTGTATATGTATTAGTTTAAATCATTTCAGTCGTGATATTTTTGTTCCATCAAGTGCTGCAAACTTTAATCATCCACTTAATGACTATAATGTATCAAAAGTAGAAATATGTTTGGTTCTTCTTCAAAGAAAACTGAAGAATATATGAAAATATTTGATATAAAGTAAACATACAGTGTATTATACAATATATATAAAGCAAGCCTGTGAAAAAAATATGTAAAAAGTGCAAATTTCAGTTTTCTATAATAAAAGAATATATGAAAGCACCAAGATAACACAAGATAAGAAAGCAGCACACAAAGTAGTAATGACGGAAATGTAAGCATCAACTAATATCAAGTTTATTACCAGAATATGAAATAAAGTCAGCTAATGATATTCAATAAGTCTTAAAAGACCTATTTAGGAAGCACTATAAAGGAAATTATGTAAGTATAAATGGAATAGCATTTATGCTGTAACAAATTAGAATGTTCAGATAATGCAGAATATCACAATGGCTATAAGACTAAACAATCAATAGTAATTTTGGCGAGCTGGGGATATTAATCCCGCAGGATAAAAAGTTACAGGTAGTAAAAAAGTATCAAAAGGATATATCAGAAATAGACTAGAAAACAATATTAAAGTATGCCAAAGGATTAAGTATCTGTTAAATATTTGATATAATAACAGAAAGTAAAGATTTGAAAAGCTGAATTCTATCACTATAATATTTCTCTGAGTGAAACGATTGATTTAAAAAATGTGTGGGGACAGTTTTTTATATAAAAAAGAATGGTATTTGTTATGTAAAAATATATAACCTCCCTTATAATATGTAACACATTATAAGGGAAAAAAGGAATTTTAACGATTTTGTATTTCTATATATGGTTTTTCTGAAGCTATACTGCTGTAACCTGGACGGATAATTCTTTTACCTGCAAAAGTTATTTCTTCATTTCTATGGGCACACCAGCCGACAATCCTTGCCATTGCAAAAAGTGGAGTAAATATTTCTTTTGGTAGACCTATCATATCATAAACAAACCCAGAATAAAAATCTATATTGCTGGATACTCGTTTTGTAGTGCCTTTTTTAAAGTTACTAAATCCTTCAATTGAGCGTGTTTCAATTAATTCTAAAAAAGCCATTTCTTCTGTTCTTCCTTTTTCTTTTGCTAAATCTCTAGCTAACTCTTTTAAAAGAACTGCTCTTGGGTCAGAAATTGTATATACTGCATGACCTATACCATATATAAGCCCAGTTTTATTGTATGCTTCTTTATTCAGCATTTTATATAAATACGCATCTATTTCGTCAGGGTCATCCCATTTTTTTATATTTTCTTTTAAGTGGTCAAGCATATCTACCACCATTAAGTTTGCACCACCATGAAGCGGTCCTTTTAATGAGCCGATACCTGCAGCAATAGATGAGTATGTATCTGTCATAGTTGAACTTGTAACACGAACAGTAAAAGTTGAGTTATTGCCACCGCCATGATCTGCCTGTAATAATAACAGTAAATCAAGAGTGCGGGCATCAAGCTCTGTATATTCTTCACCTTTAATCATAAATAAAAGATTTTCTGCAATAGATAAATCTTCTCTTGGGTGTCTTATGTGCATAGTTCTGCCATTATAAGCATGACGGAGAACATGGTATGCATAAGATATAATTGTAGGAAATTTTGATAAAAGATAAAGTGACTGTCTCATTAAATTTCCTTGAGATACATCATTTGGGTTTTTATCATATATATACATTTCAAGGACAGTTCTTGCAAGTATATTCATTATATCTGAGCCTTCTAAATCAATTAAATGCAGCCTTGTTTTTTTCTCTAATGGCATTTCTTGAGCTATTAAGCATTTAAACTCTTCCAATTGTTGTTTATTTGGCAGTTTACCTGATAATAAAAGATATGATACTTCTTCAAACCCTAGTCTTTTCTCTTTTAAAAGAGCATAAACTATATCATTTACATCAATACCCCTGTAAAATAATTTACCAGGAATAGGTGTAAGACCATTTTCAGATTTTTCATAACCTACAACATTACCAATTCTTGTAAGACCAACTAATACACCTGTGCCATCTTCATTTCTAAGTCCTCTTTTAACATTATATTTTTTAAAAAGACTTAAATCCATTACAGCCGCTTCACGCATAGCATCAGACAAATCATAAATCAAATGTTCTTTAACAGCAGCACATTCCTCAGAAAAACTATCATATATCATTATTTACTTCACCTATTTAATTAATTTTATAATATTATCAGCAAAATCTGTTGTAGAAAGGCTTGTGCCATTATCCATAAATCTAGCTAAATCATGGGTAGCATATCCTTTTCCAAAAGATTCTACAAGAGCATTTTTTATTTTACCGCTTACTTCTTTCCATGAAATATATTCAAAAAGCATAGCAAAAGAAAGCAGCATAGAGCATGGATTAACTATATTTTTTCCTGCAATATCTGGTGCAGTTCCATGAGTTGCTTCAAATATTGCATGTCCTGTATTATAGTTAATATTTGCACCAGGGGCAATACCAATACCGCCAACCATAGCTGCAAGCTGGTCAGAAATATAATCACCATTTAAGTTAAGTGTTGCTATTACAGAATAATCTTCTGGTTTTAATAATGTATTTTGAAGAAACGCATCTGCAATATTATCTTTTATAATTATTTTTCCATTTTCTACTGCATTTTTATATGCAGCATCAGCAGCTTCTGCACCTTTTTCTTTTTTTATGCTGTTATACTGGTTCATAGTAAACACAGCATCTGCAAATTCTGTTTCAGCGATTTCATAACCCCATTTTTTAAATCCACCTTCTGTAAATTTCATAATATTTCCTTTATGAACTAATGTTACAGATGGCTTTTTATTATCAGCAGCATACTGCACTGCAGCTCTAACAAGCCTTGATGAGCCTTCTTTTGATACAGGTTTTACGCCAAAAGATGTCGTTTCTGGAAAACGGACTTTTTTTACATTCATTTCATCATATAAAAATTTATAAAACTTTTCAGCTTCTTGTGTACCTGTTTCCCATTCAATACCAGCATATATATCTTCAGTATTTTCTCTAAAAACTACCATATTAACTTTATTAGGTTCTTTCAATGGGGATGACACACCTTTAAACCATTCAACAGGTCTTAGACATACAAATAAATCAAGCTCCTGCCTTAATGCAACATTTAATGACCTGATACCACCTCCAACAGGTGTTGTTAATGGACCTTTTATGCCTATTAAATATTCTTTAAACGAATTCATTGTTTCTTCTGGCAGCCATTTTCCAGTTTTTTTATATGCTTTTTCGCCGCCTAAAACTTCAAGCCAGTCTATTTTTTTTGCACCTTTATAAGCAGTATTAACTGTATGGTCTACTATTTTTTTGCATACATTTGTTATTTCTGCACCAACTCCGTCACCTTCAATAAAGGGCAGAGTTAATGTATCTGGAACTATTAATTTATTATTTTCTTTAATAATTTTTGCCATAAATCACCATTATTTTTTTAAGTTGTTTAATGCGGAACCTGCTTTAAACCATTCTATCTGCTGTATATTATATGTATGGTTAACCTTAAATATGTCTGTTTTATTATTAGTGTGTTTTAAAGTAACTGTAAGCTCTTTATTAGGAGCAAAATCTTTTAAGCCTGTAATAGATATTAAATCGCCTTCCTGCACAAGATTATAGTCATCTTTATTTTGGAAAGTAAGGGCAAGCATACCTTGTTTTTTTAAGTTCGTTTCATGTATCCTTGCAAAGCTTTTTGCAATAATAGCTTTTACACCTAGAAATCTTGGCTCCATTGCAGCATGCTCTCTTGATGAGCCTTCGCCATAGTTTTCTTCTGCAACAACTATAGAGCCATTTTTGTTATCTCTATAATATTTTGCAGCAGCAGAAACAGCAGAATATTCATGAGTATAGTTATTTTTTACTTTATTTGTTTCATCATTAAAAGCATTTACTGCACCCATCAGCATATTATCAGAAATATTTTCTAAATGACCTCTGAATTTTAACCATGGTCCTGCCATAGATATATGGTCGGTAGTGCATTTGCCTTTTGTCTTTATCAAAAGGTCAGCATCTATTATGTCACTGCCATCCCATTTTACAAAAGGTTTTAATATTTGCAGTCTTGAAGATGAGGCATCTATTTTTACAGCAATATCATCACCATTTTTTGGTGGAGTAATTAAACCTTTATCACATTTTACAAAGCCTTCTTTTGGCAGAGCATCCCATAATGGAGCAGTAAGCATTACATCATTTCCATCTTTATCTTTAACTGTATCTTTTTCAGGATTAAAACTTAATCTGCCAGAAATTGCATAAGCAACAGCCATTTCTGGTGAAACTATAAAGGCATAAGTATTAGGGTTGCCGTCTGCTCGTTTTGCAAAGTTTCTGTTAAATGTGGTTACAATAGTATTTTTTCTTTCATTATCATCAGTTATTCTTTTCCACTGACCAATACACGGTCCGCAGGCATTTGTCATAATAACTGCACCAGCATTTTTAAAAGTATCTATAATTTTATCTCTTTTAGCTGTTTCTAAAACTAAAATAGAGCCTGGATTAATAATTAATTCAGCTTTTAAAGGTATATTTTTAGCAACAGCCTGTTCTAATAAATTAGCTGCTCTGCCCAAATCCTGATATGATGAGTTAGTGCATGAACCAATAAGAGCAACTTCTACTTTATCAGGATAGCTATTTTCAGCTGCTTTTGCAGCCATTTCATTTACTGTAGATGCAGCATCTGGAGTAAATGGACCATTAATATAAGGGGATAGGCTGTCTAAATCTATTTCTATAACTTTATCATAATATTTTTCAGGGTTATTCAAAACTTCATCATCTGCTTTTAAATATTCTTTATATTTATCAGCAAGAGCTGCCACGGTTTTTCTGCCAGTAGCATTTAAATAATCAGCAGTATGGCTGTCAAAAGGGAAGATAGATGTTGTTGCACCAACTTCTGCACCCATATTGCACACTGTTGATTTGCCTGTTGCAGGAAGTGATAATGTTCCTTCGCCAAAATATTCTATAATAGAATTTGTGCCGCCTTTAACTGTTAAAATACCTGTAAGTTTTAAAATTATATCTTTTGGAGATGCAAAACCTTTTAATTTGCCAGTAAGTTTAACACCTATGATTTTAGGCATTTTTAATTCCCATTCCATACCGCTCATAACATCAGCAGCATCTGCACCGCCTACACCAATAGCAGCCATAGTTAATCCGCCAGCATTTGGAGTATGAGAATCTGTTCCTATCATCATACCACCAGGAAAAGCATAATTTTCCAGCACTACCTGATGTATAATTCCTGCACCTGGCTTCCAGAAATCTATACCATATTTTGCTGCAACACTTTGCAGAAAATCATATACTTCCTTATTAGTTTTCTCTGCTTCTGGTAAATCTATATCAACACCTTTATAAGCTTGTATAAGGTGGTCACAGTGAACAGAAGATTTTGCAGCAGCTTTCTTTTTGCCTGCATTCATAAATTGTAATAAAGCCATTTGTGCTGTTGCATCCTGCATAGCAACTCTGTCGGGCTTAAAGTTAACATAGTCTTCGCCACGCTTAAAATCCTTTAATTCATTTTCATAAAAAAGATGTGCATATAATATTTTCTCTATTAATGTAAGTGGTCTGCCAAATTTATTTTTTGCAGCATCTACTTTCTGGCTGAAAGACTTATAAAAAGTTTCAAACATATCAATCCCCTTATTTTTGTATGATTAATATTATTTTTGCAAAAATTATAAAGTATTTTTATATAATAAACAAGTGAAAAATAAGGAAAATATAAGAAGAACAAAATAATCCATATAGATTTTGTAGATATTATGGAGAAAAAAATAAAAATAC
>CAMWVK010000111.1 GCA_947177675.1 uncultured Mucispirillum sp. | reverse complement strand
TATAAATACTGCATATATTTACCTTATTCTAATTTATTGTATATTGAATGTATTTACATTAAGATTTATTCTTTTATATTTGATGTAACATCTAAATTGCGATTTAAGAAAAATGTAGTTAAAACATAAAAAAATACTTGCTTTTTTATTTTAGATGTTATAAGATTTGTGCCATTGAGATGGAAACAAACCGTCAGGTTTATCATGCCTATATCATAAAAGGGGAGTTTCCGACAAGCTAAATTATTAATAAAAATTAAAATTGCTTTTTAATAGAGGCAGAAAAATTTTAATAAATAAATATATTCATGGCATTATGTCATAGTTTTATTGGAGGTGTTCTTTGCCGACTCTTAATCAGTTAGTTAGATTTGGTCGTATGGAAATGACTAAAAAGACTAAATCTCCGGCATTACAAGCAAACCCACAAAGGCGTGGAGTGTGTGTTCGGGTATATACCACAACACCTAAAAAACCTAACTCAGCTTTAAGAAAAGTTGCAAGGGTTCGTTTAACAAATGGTATTGAGGTAACAGCTTATATCCCGGGTATCGGTCATAATCTTCAAGAGCACTCAGTTGTTCTTGTCCGTGGCGGAAGGGTAAAAGATTTACCGGGTGTTCGTTACAAAGTTATTCGTGGTGCATTAGATACTGCTGGTGTTGCAAACAGGAAAAAAAGCCGTTCTAAATACGGTGCTAAAAGGCCTAAATAAGAGAGGGATATAAATGGCACGCAGAAGAGGAACTAAAAAACGCGAAGTGTTACCTGACCCAATATATAAGGATACACTTGTTACAAAATTTATTAACAGTTTAATGTATTCTGGTAAAAAATCAGTTGCAGAGGGCATTTTTTACAAAACATTAAATTTAATTAAAGAAAGAGGCAGCGAAGAAGGTATTGATGTTTTCAAAAAAGCTATTGAAAATGTTAAACCTGTTCTTGAAGTGAAATCTCGCAGAGTTGGTGGTGCTACATACCAAGTGCCAACAGAAGTAAGAGCAGCAAGAAGGCAGGCACTTTCTATTAAATGGATTATTACAGCATCTCGTTCTAGAAAAGAAAGAACTATGGTTGAACGACTTGCTGGTGAATTAATGGATGCAGCTTCTAACAAAGGGGTATCTATTAAAAAACGCGAAGATACACACAAAATGGCTGAAGCAAACAGAGCTTTCGCACATTTTAGATGGTAATAACAGGAGTTTGTTGTGGCAAGAGCAAAATCTTTAGATTTACAAAGAAATATCGGTATCATGGCTCACATTGATGCTGGTAAAACTACTACAACTGAGCGTATTCTTTACTACACTGGTGTGAACTATAAAATCGGTGAAGTCCATGATGGTGCAGCTACTATGGACTGGATGGAACAGGAAAGAGAAAGAGGTATAACAATTACTTCTGCTACTACACAGTGCTTTTGGAAAGACTATGTTATTAATATTATTGATACTCCGGGACATGTTGACTTTACTATTGAAGTTGAACGGTCTCTTAAAGTATTAGATGGTGCAGTTGGTGTATTCTGTGCTGTTGCTGGTGTTCAGCCGCAGTCTGAAACAGTTTGGAGACAAGCTGATAAATACAAAGTTCCAAGAGTTGCATTCGTTAACAAAATGGACAGAACTGGTGCTAATTTCTACCGTGTTCTTGAAATGATGAATGACAGACTTGGTGCTACACCTGTTGCAATCCAAATACCAATAGGTGCTGAAGATAAATTCCAAGGTGTTGTAGACTTAATAGAAATGAAAGGCTACATTTGGGATGTTGAAGGCGACTTTGGTATGAAATATAAGGAAGTAGAAATTCCTGCTGACCTTAAAGATAAAGCTACAGAATATCGTGCTAAAATGATAGAAACAGCTGTTGAAGCTGATGAAGAACTTATGGAAAGATACCTTGAAGGCGGAGAAATTACTAATGATGAAATAAAATCTGCACTTCGTAAAGGCACTTGTGCATTACAGTTTAATCCTGTATTATGCGGAACAGCTTTTAAATATAAAGGTATCCAAAAACTTCTTGATGCAGTAGTTGATTATCTTCCATCACCGCTTGATATTCCTGCTATTAATGGTATTAACCCAGAAACTAATCAGGAAGAATCTCGTGAAGCTAGTGACGATGTTCCATTTTCTGCATTAGCATTTAAAATTATGACTGACCCATACATGGGGCAGCTTGCATATTTCCGTGTTTATTCTGGTGTGTTTGAAGCTGGTAACTATGTTCTTAACTCTACTAAAGATAAAAAAGAACGCATTGGCCGTCTTTTAAAAATGCACTCTAACAAAAGGGAAGAAATTAAAGAAATCCGTGCTGGAGATATTTGTGCAACAGTTGGTCTTAAATTCACTACAACAGGGGATACTCTCTGTGACGAAAAAAGCCCAATTATATTAGAAGCTATGGAATTTCCAGAGCCAGTTATATCTATTGCTATTGAACCAAAAACAAAAGCAGACCAAGATAAACTTTCTGTTGCATTAGGCAAACTTGCTTCTGAAGACCCATCTTTCAGAGTAAGAGTTGATGAAGAAACTGGTCAGACAGTTATTTCAGGTATGGGCGAATTACACCTTGAAATCATTGTTGACCGTTTAAAAAGAGAATTTAAAGTGGAAGCTAATATAGGTAACCCACAAGTTGCTTATCGTGAAACCTTCCGTAAAGCAGTTAAAACTGAAGGTAAATATATTAAACAGTCTGGTGGTAAGGGTAACTATGGCCACTGCTGGTTAGAAATGACTCCACTTGAACCAGGTACTGGTTTTGAATTTGAAAACAAAATCGTTGGTGGTGCAATACCAAAAGAATATATTCCAGCTATTGAAAAAGGTGTTACTGAAGCTATGGAAAATGGTATTGTTGCAGGATATCCTGTTGTTGACTTTAAAGTAACTGTATTTGATGGTTCTTTCCACGAAGTTGACTCTAACGAGATGGCATTCAAAATCGCTGCATCTATGGCATTTAAAGATGGTATGAAACAAGCTTCTCCAGTGCTTTTAGAGCCAATTATGAAAGTTGAAGTTGTTACACCTGATGAATACATGGGTGATGTTATGGGCGATTTAAGCTCTAGACGCGGTAGAATAGAGGGAATGAATGTTCAAGGTAATGCACAAGTTATTAATGCAATGGTTCCATTAAAACAAATGTTTGGTTACTCTACTGAACTGCGTTCTATTACACAAGGTCGTGCAACTTACACTATGCAGTTTGACCACTATGAAGAAGTACCTGCAAATATTGCAGAAGAAATTATAAAATCTAGAAATTAATAAGATTTGGAGGAATAAATTATGGCTAAACAAAAATTTGAAAGAAAAAAACCACATGTTAATGTTGGAACAATTGGTCATGTTGACCACGGTAAAACTACTTTAACTGCAGCTTTAACAAATGTATTATCTCAAAAAGGTCTTGCATCTTTTGTAGATTATGCAAATATTGACAAAGCTCCAGAAGAAAGAGAACGCGGTATTACTATTGCAACAAGCCATGTTGAGTATGAGTCTGAAACTCGTCACTATGCACATGTTGACTGTCCAGGTCACGCCGACTATGTTAAAAATATGATTACTGGTGCTGCTCAGATGGATGGTGCTATATTAGTTGTTTCTGCTGCTGATGGTCCTATGCCACAAACTCGTGAACACATCCTTCTTGCTCGTCAAGTTGGTGTTCCATACATCATCGTTTTCATGAATAAATGCGATATGGTTGATGATGAAGAACTTTTAGAACTTGTTGAAATGGAAATCAGAGAATTATTATCTTCATACGAATTTCCTGGTGATGATACTCCAATTGTTAAAGGTTCTGCTTTAAAAGCATTAGAAAACCCAACTGATGAAGCTTTAACTAAACCTATTTGGGATTTATTGGCTGCATTAGATGCATATATTCCAACTCCAGAAAGAGCTGTTGACCAGCCATTCTTAATGCCAATAGAAGATGTTTTCTCTATCTCTGGTCGTGGCACAGTTGTTACTGGTCGTGTAGAACGCGGTGTTATTAAAGTTGGTGAAGAAGTTGAAATCGTTGGTATCCGCGACACTTCTAAAACTACAGTTACAGGCGTTGAAATGTTCCGTAAACTTTTAGATGAAGGTGTTGCTGGTGATAACATTGGTGTGTTACTTCGTGGCACTAAAAAAGATGAAGTTGAACGGGGGCAAGTATTAGCTAAACCTGGCTCAATTACTCCACACAAAAAATTCAAAGCAGAAGCTTATATCTTAACTAAAGATGAGGGTGGTCGTCACACTCCATTCTTCGGTGGTTACCGTCCACAGTTCTATTTTAGAACTACAGATGTTACTGGTATCATTGTTCTTCAAGAAGGTGTTGAAATGGTTATGCCTGGTGATAACATCAGCTGTGAAGTTCAACTTATTCAACCAATTGCTATGGAAAAAGGTTTGCGTTTTGCTATCCGTGAAGGTGGTAGAACTGTTGGTGCAGGTGTTGTTACTGAAATTATTGAGTAATCAGGCTGGTAGATTATAATGGAAAATCAAAAGATAAGAATTAAACTTAAAGCTTTTGAACACAAAATTTTAGATAAAGTTGTGAAAGACATTGTGAACACAGCTAAAAGAACAGGTGCTAGAGTTGTTGGTCCTATACCACTTCCTACTCGCATTGAAAAATTTTGTGTAACTCGTTCTCCTCATGTTGATAAAAACTCTCGTGAGCAGTTTGAAATAAGGACTCATAAGCGTTTAATTGATATATTTGAGTATAACCCTCAAACAATTGATGCACTTAAGAATCTTGAGCTATCTGCGGGCATAGATGTAGAGATTAAACTTTAATAAAGGCAGGAATAAATGGCAAAGGGAATTATCGGTAAAAAAATCGGAATGACACAAGTATTTTCTGATAACGGGGCGGTTATTCCGGTTACGGTTGTACAAGCAGGTCCATGTGTCGTTGTACAGAAAAAAACCGTTGAATCTGATGGCTATAATGCTATACAAATCGGGTTCGAAGAGATACTCTCAGAAAAGAAAGTTAATAAACCTATGGCTGGACATTTCAAAAAAGCAGATGTTAAGCCAATGAAATATCTTCGTGAAGTTCGTGTTGATGCTATTGATGACTACAATGTAGGTCAAACAATCAGCACAGAAATTTTTGCAGAAGGCGATTTAGTTGATATCCAAGGTGTAACAATAGGTAAAGGTTTCGCTGGTGGTATGAAACGCTGGAACTTCGCAGGCGGTCCTGGTGGACACGGTTCAGGCTTTCACCGTAGACTTGGTTCTATAGGTATGAAAGAATGGCCTGCAGAAGTAAACAAAGGTAAAAAAATGGCTGGTCATTTAGGTGTGGAAACTGTTACAACTCAAAGATTAAAAGTTGTAAAAGTTATGCCTGAAAAAAATGTTATACTTGTTCAGGGTTCTGTTCCTGGTCATAAAAACGGTATAGTATATATAAAAGAAACAGCTAAACCAAAAAGATAGTTTACTACTAAACTAAAACATATAGGCTCCCTTAATTTAAGGGAGCTTTTTTCATATATAATATGTGAAAATAGTCATAAATAGTTAATAAAAAATATATTATAGACTTATCCACAAATATTGTAATAAGCTGCATTAATAAATTTGGCTCTAGATTAGTTATCTTTTTATATTGAAAAAAGTCTCTCTGAAAGTAATACATAATTATTTTATGATGACATTCTAATATGTTATGTGTATGTATTTAAAATTAAATCATTATATGCTTTTCAATTGTTAGTATGTTCTATTTATGCCTGATAATATTGATATTGAAGCTGCTGTAACATATTCTTAAAAGCATTTAATTATTTTTCAATTTTATATTTATTTAACCCATCGCATTAAATACTGTTCTTTTATATCTTTTAAGAAATGGCAGTCAACAGCCTTTTTTACATAAACTCATTAATATAAATAATAATTTTATTATGATATTTTTTCCTTTTAATGTAAAATATCCAGCTGTATATAAGA
>CAMWVK010000110.1 GCA_947177675.1 uncultured Mucispirillum sp. | reverse complement strand
GTCTTGCTGGCTCTATCTGACAATTTAAACAATTACTTACACCAAACTCATTTAACAGCGAATACAGATTATACATATAATAATCTATAGTATATTCATCTAGTGTAACACCATGCAGTATGCTTTTATCTTCTATATCAAATAGATATTTCGCTATACATGTTCTATGGTTGCCATCAGAACCTATATATAATTTATCATTCAGTTTAACAAAATACATTGATGGTTCTTTTTTACACAATTCTGAATAATATTCTGGATTAGAGTCCAGCAACCCTAAATTATGGGGCATTCTTCTGCCATTATTTAATAACCACTGCCAGCTTTTCCCAGCATATTCATGATGTGCTGTTCCAACAACATCACATACATTTATACTTGTGCTGTCTGCCCAGTAATGGGAAACAGAAAAAGTATTGAGTATATAATCATCTGGTAAAGTCTGTATTTGATTATTAACCCAGTATGCTTTATGATTCTTTAACTGCTCAGATAACTGCATTTATTTCTCCTTCTAAATCTAAGTAATATTTTATTGTATCTTCATATTTCAATGGATATTTTTTTGTACTATCATTATATTCTTCATAACAGCAGCTTTTAAACAACCACTTTCTGTTACACCATCTTGACATCTTTTTTAATTCTGGATTAACTTTTGAAAAATTAGATAAATCTCTGTATGGCTGCATAAACGGGGTAAAATTATGTTTTTTTAATTCATTTAATCTGTATAATGTATCTTTTGGCTCCATACCAAGAATATAAACAAATATATCTTTCTTATAACCTTTACTCCTAAGCAGCTCTCCTACTTCTAATATTTTTGGAAGAATTGCTGTTGTATCACAGGAAAATCGTATATATTTCATCCACTTAATTTTAACAAGTAAGTCAGCAAGCTCGTATGTTACCAGTCTTGCATCTAATCCTTGATTAAAATCTACATAATAATCACTTTTTGACAGTTTTTCTATCTCACTAAGACCAAAATCACTAGCTAAAACATTATTATCTAAAAATATTATTTTATTGCTGTTAGGTCGTGCAATCTGCTCTACTGTTCTATATGATTTAATATATCCTTCTTTTTCAGGAACAACACACCATTTACATTTTCTAATACAGCCACGAGTTAAAAAACCTACTGCATAGTCAATATTTGGATAAATGGAATAATTTGGCTGTAAAGTATCTATTTCATAAGGAAGTTTTTTATATATATTAAACCCAGTGCCGCCTTTTTCTATGTTATGAATATAATTCGGATACTGTTTAGTGAATGTAAATATCTTGCTATAATAGACTTTATCATAATCGTTGATAAATAACGGATTATACCAGTCTACAGTATCACCCTGCTGTTTATGATATGCAGCAATTTTCATTAATGCTAAATTTGGCATTTTAAAACTGTCTGTTATAAGCCCTATAACTGCCATAGCATCACTCCTTAATATAAATAACTATCAGTATGAAATAGCTGCTATGTGTTACATTTTATAAACAGGCACAAAAAAAGCTCCCCCTGCGGAGAGCTTGAAATAGTTTATTCAGGTAATTGATAAGGATCACAAACGAAAGATATTCCTTTATTTATAATCATTTTAATTGCCTTCTCTCTGTTACCATCGGCTTTAATAAAAGCTCTCCTCATAATTTCTTCATTTAAATCTAATCCTGTCAATTCAGAACATTGATTTATAAAATCAGGTGAGAATTTTATACATGTTGTTAGAAATCTATAGTATTGTTAACTATATTACATGCTATATAAAAGTCTCCTTCAGCCCTTATTAATGCCTTTTTAGCAGTAATCATGCTTATGCCATATTTTTCACGCAGTTCTATTGCTGCTTTTACTTTTATTAACATTTTTTATTCCTATAACCAATCAATAATAACAAATTCTTTTTCATTATCATCAGTGATTTTCTCTGCTGATTCCTGCATATCTTCTAAATCGCTAATAATAGCATTTATAGAATTGTTGTGCTGTTTTAAAAGTTTTTTATATTTTTCTAACAGACCGTGTTCATTAGTCTGAAAGAATTTAAGCAGGAAACGCATATCTTCTTTGTTGATATACCAAGTATTTTGGTTATAATCCTCACAAAGAATAATACAAAAATCATTTTCTATATTTTTTAATACATCTCCTAAACAATTCCTAGAAGAGTAAATTCCTTCTTTACCATATTTTATTACACTTTCACTTCTGATATAAGCTGAAGTATGCTTATCATGTGAATTGGAAAGTATATTTACATCTATAGTAGACCACATATAGAATGCATTATCACAATCAAGTGATATATCACCGCCAGATAATAAATCTTCTATTGCATCATTTTCATTCATATATGCTTCTTCAGTATAATGTTCTTTAATATATTTAATATCATCTTCTCTAATATCTTGAAGGGTTATCTTTTTATCTGCTGGAAGTGCACAGATAATTTTTGGTGCTTCTAAAAACTTATCTAAATACATTAATTGTTTTATTTTCATTTTTATCTCCTATTTTAATTCTCTTTTCTCTAACATATATAATTCATAGGTATCGCCTATTTGAACACCCTCATCAAGTTCTAAAAGTTCTTGATGATATTTAACAGGTATTCCAGCCTTAATCAGCTGTTCTTCTGTAGGAATACTGCTGAATATTCTATCCACTTTATAATTATCATCATATCTACCATCAAGGTGATATAATATATACACATTATTATTAATAAGTGATTCTACCAGTTTTTGAATTAACCATTCTTCATTAAGATAATTAAAACAGTATTCTTTATCATTAATTGTGAAAAACACAAAACCATCACCAGTCCAGCTTATTTGTTCTGGCTTTAATCCTATTTTTTCTATTAATATTTTTCTTACTTTTTCTTGTTTCATTTTAATTCTCCTTTTTTAAAAAAAGAGCAGCTTTCATACTGCTCTATAATATTCATTTTTATTATTAAAACCAGTCTATAATAATATAATTTTGACCAGTTTGTTTTCCATCTTCTAACCAGTTTTTCATATCTGTTACAAACTGGCGAATCTCTTTGACGGATTTATATAAACACATTTTTGAGCTAAATATTTCTATATCATAATCATCCATAGAGTCAAAATATTGAATCAGTTTTTCAACATCATTAATGCGGAACTCCCATTTAGATTCGTCAGAATTGCAGTATATACAATCTTCTTCATCAATCCTTGTATTGTATGCATTAATGATACTTTCATAATCTTCTGCGTATAGCTGCCCGCAGCTGCCATACTGAATATTACTTACCTTTCTTACTTGTCCTATTATGCTCATGTTTCATGCTCCTTTTTTATTTGACTAATATATTGTTTTATGGTATATACTGAATATAGGGAGTTGCTGCTAACAACCCCCTATCAGTAGCACTAACCTACTACTAGAGCTATTATATTGACAATTAAGTCAATTACAGCAATAATAATTGGTAAAGTTTCTACTGTTGTATTGGATTTTATAAAAGAAAGCAGTTTAAAAACTGCTTTCTTAATGTCCAAAAACAAATTCAGCATATTACCCATACATAGCCACCTCCTTTAATTAGACTATTTATATAAAAGCGGATAAATCCGCTGTTATAGTCTCAAAATTCAGTAACTTTCTGTATTTTTAATCTTTTTATTTATGCAGCTTTTTTATTTTTTTCTTGATACTCAGCACCTGCATTTAATAAATACTGAGCTATCCTATTTGCAGAATTACTTGCCATAATTATAAAACGGCTGTCTTTCTGCATTTTCGTAATCAAAGGAATTATATACTCTACATCCCTTTTAATTTTATAATTTATTCCTAATTCTCCAGCGATAATACTTGCAGTCATTTCTGCTACAAGATTGCCGTAGGAAATTAAGTTTTCCTGTGGATTACTTCCGTCTTTTTCTTTCTGCATATAACCTAAATTTAAAAATTTGTTACCTGCACCAACAGAAAAAGCTAACTGTTTCATCATAGATGCATAATAATAGCCTTTTTCTTTAAATAAAGGCATCCCAGCAAGCATTACAGTATTGCTTTCAAGGTCATATCTTGGTTTAGTTGTAGTAGCTTTAATTCTTAAGCCTTTTACCTCTAAACCCATAAGGATAGCTTTTGCTGCCTCTTCATCTAATACTATCTCTTTTCTACCATCTGTTTGTGGCAGCATATCTTTCTCTATAAGATTAGTCTGTTGAACATTCCATACACGATAATATTTACTTACAAGACCTGTTTTACTCTCATAATCAGAGCAAAGGTATTGGTTTTCTTCTTCTAACATTGCTTGTTCTGCCTGCCATTGTTGTCTTTCTTCTAACTGACAGATGAAATTTTTGCCTTTAGAATGTTTACAACTCTGGCATTGCTCTATTAAACAATCTTTTTCATCAGAAGTTTTTGTTGAGAAATAAACAATATGTCCTTTCTCATCTTTTTTTACAGAACCACCCATTTGTGTAATTTCGTTAAATGTAAGAAAGCGGTTATCTTTATACTTTTTTACTACTGGGCTTAACATAAATTTATTAAGTCCTGTATAATATCTGCTAGATTTGGCATTTATTGCTTTTGATGGTGTTTCTAGCCAAAATGGATTATTATATTCTCCATTTTGGCTTTCCATCAGACCTATTATTGTCTCTGATAATATTTCAGAAACAGTTTTTTTCTCTTTTTTTTCACTTTTAGTATTCATTTTTAATCTCCTTTTTGCAGGATATATCCTGCTATTTTAATAATAAAAAAAGCCAATCAGCTTGAAACTAATTGACTTTTCTTTAGTTTTGTTTTATATTATAGCTAAGAGCAGGGGAGCCTCAATCCCCTGCCTTACTACTAGCTTACTGCAAACAGCTTGAGTATATATAAAAATATATAACTTGCTGCAAGCCAAGCTAGCATTTTTGTAAGATTTTTCATGAATAAAAGTAGGAGTTCTTTAAAAAATTTTCCTACTTTTTTCATAAGGCAAATTATTAGCCACTTAAACATAACACTCTACACCTCCTTAAAGATTTTACAACAATGGTGATTGCTGCAATCTCTCATAGTTAGTTTCAAAATATTATGTTATTTTAATTTTTTTGATTTGTAGACAGAATAATACTGTCTAAAATTTGAAACCTATTTATAAGTAATAGGTTTAATTAGTAGTAGTTCCGGTAGAACTCTTTGAGCTGCCATAATGACAGGGACTGTATAACACAGTAATAATGATATTTATAATATAATAGAACAAATGTTTAGTGTCAATAAAAAAGCCCCTGTATTTAATATTTATTTACAGGAGCTGAAAAAGTTTATACCATAAAGAAATTAAATATATGTGAACTATTATCAAGAATCGGTATATCTTCTATTTTACTATCATTACTTATATTATTTGCTTCATCTTCTTTGGAATTAGTATCTGTGCCATCTTTATCAGGCTTACTAGTTGATTCAGAAGATATTGCATTAAAATCATTTTCTGTCTGCCTTTTTTTATTACTGCCAGCATTAATATTATTACTATCATCTATTTCAGATAAAGAATTTGTTTTGTCTCCCTTTATTCTAACAGCTTCACTTTCATTAGTTTTGTTATCGGATTTGCTATTTTCAACAGCAGATAAATTAATACTATCTTTTTTAATATCATCCGGCTTTCTTTTGTTTTTAATCTCTACATTTTTATTATTTGCAGGTTCAGACTGGATAATTATTTTTTTATCAGCTATTTCCGATTTTTCAATATTTTGTTGATAAGTATTATTTATGCTGTCAATATCATTTTTTTCATCTTTATTTTCTGCTTCTTTTTGTATTCGTTTTTGCTCAGTTTTATTGACCTGTTTGTCTGATACGGCATTAGATTTTTCTTTTAATACATTATCACCTTTATCTGTTATATCTTTATTTATCTCAGCAGGTTTAATTTTATCAACCTTATCATCAGTTTCTTCTATATTATGAATTATTTTATCATCATTTTTAATTTCATCTACTGATATATAAGTATTATCCTGTGTATTATC
>CAMWVK010000109.1 GCA_947177675.1 uncultured Mucispirillum sp. | reverse complement strand
ATATAGTATTTAGTAATAATAATTATATATTATATTTAGGTGAATTATGAAAAAAGTGATTATTTTACTTGTTGTTATTGCAGTATTAGCAATAGGATTTTTTGTAGGATATAGATATTTTTATAAAAAAGCAGATAGTGTTTTTAAACTTTCTGGTGAAATACAGATGACACAGGTTGATGTTGCTTTTAAAGTGCCAGGAACTATTTCACACAGATACTTTTCAGAAGGAATGACTGTTAAGAAAGACCAGCTTCTTGCAGAATTAAATAATGAAACATATTTAACTCAGCAGAAAATGGCTAAGGCTAATGAAGATATAGCTAAATGGGGCTTAGAAGAATTAAAAGCCAGCTTAAAAAAAGCAGGCACTACTAATAAAAATTTATTAGAGAAAACTCAAGCTCAGCTTGATGCAGCATCTGCAAACAGGGAATTGGCTGATTATCAGTTATCATACACTAAACTTAATGCACCATTAAATGGTGTAATTTTAGCAGCTTATAAAGAAGAAGGTGAAGTTGTTGCAGCAGGTGCTCCTGTATTTTCTATTGGAGATACAGAAAGACTTTGGCTTAGAGCATACCTTCCTGAAACGAAAGCTGATGCTGTTAAATTTGGTCAGAAAATGATTATAAGAATTGATAGTATGCCAAATGAAAAATTTGAAGGGAAAGTTGTTTTTATTTCTGATAAAGCAGAGTTTACTCCAAAACAAATTTACACTACAGAAGAAAGAGTGAAACTTGTTTATAAAGTTAAAATAGAAATTACAGATACAAAAGGTATCTTAAAACCGGGTATTCCAGCAGATGCATTTTTAGAGGAATAATCTAATGTCTAAATCAGAATTGATTATTTCTGAAAACTTATCAAAATCCTTTGGAGATAACCATGCGTTAGTAGATTTTTCTCTTTCTGTAAAGCAGGGAGAGATTTCTGGCATTGTAGGACCTGATGGTGCAGGTAAAACTACAGCTATGCGTATATTATCTACAGTTTCCCTGCCTGATAGTGGTTCTTTATTTATTAATGGTGTAAATGCCTTAACAGATTACCGCGGAGCAAGAAAAAGTATTGGTTATATGAGCCAGAAATTTGGTTTATATATAGATATGAGTGTAGAAGAAAATATTCATTTCTATGCAGATTTACAGGGTGTTCCTAAATCAGAAATAAATGATAGAAAAAAAATGCTTTTAACAGCAAGTGGAATGTATAAGTTCCGCTCTCGGCTTGCAGGCAGGCTTTCTGGTGGTATGAAACAGAAACTAGCTTTATGCTGTGCCTTAATCCATGAACCAAAAATATTAATATTAGATGAACCTACAAATGGAGTAGACCCTGTATCCCGCAGAGAATTCTGGCAGATATTAAACAGGTTTGCTTCGGATGGAACAGCTATTGTTTATGCTACAAGTTATCTTGATGAAGCAGAAAGATGTAATACTATCAATTTAATGAATAAAGGAAGTATTATTGCAGGTGGGCATTTAGAATATCTTCAGTCACTTCCAGATATAGATGTTATTGAAGTAAAAGGGGAAAAAGTACGCACTATAATGGATAATATTCCTGCAAAATATGGTAAAGTATGGTCTTTTGGTTCAGCTTTGCATATACATGCACCAAAAGGCAGAAACTATGCGGAAAGCCTTAAAACATTATTGAACAATAATTATGAAATATCAGTTATATCCCCTTTATTAGAAGACATTTTTACATACCTCACTTATAAGGAGGGGGAATATAAATGAGTAATATCGCCGTATCTGTTAAAAATTTAACAAAAAAATTTGGTGATTTTACTGCCGTATCAGATGTGACTTTTGATGTGGAAAAGGGTGAGATTTTTGGATTTTTAGGTGCAAATGGTGCTGGTAAATCTACAACTATAAGAATGTTATGTGGTATTTTACCTCCCACTTCAGGCACAGGTATTATTGCAGGATATGATGTTTTAAAAAATCCTGGAATGGTAAGGCAGAATATTGGGTATATGAGCCAAAAATTTTCTTTATATGATGAGCTTACAGTTTATGAAAATATGAAGTTTTTTGCAAAATTATATTCTGTATCAGGTAAAAATATAAATGATGCTGTAAATGAAGCTGTTGAGCAGGTTAAACTAAATGGATATGAGCATGTGAAAACTAAAAGTCTTTCTTCAGGTATAAAGCAAAGGCTTTCTTTAGCATGTGCTATTATTCATAAACCACAGATTATTTTTTTAGATGAGCCAACATCAGGTGTAGACCCTGTTTCAAGAAGAAATTTCTGGGATTTAATTTATAATTTTGCATCAATTGGTGTTACAATATTTGTAACAACTCACTATATGGACGAAGCTGAATATTGTGATAGAATAGCTATGATAAGCTCAGGCACACTGAAAGAAATAGGCACACCAGAAGAACTTAAAACGAGTAAAATGATATGGAATGTGTATAAAATAAAAGGGTTTGGCTTATACGATGTAGCTCAAACTATATTAAGAATGGAAAATGTTTTTGATGTAGGGCTGCTTTCTGATTCTATCCGTATTTTATCATCTAATTTAACACCTAATGATATAATGAAATATTTAGATAAAAATGGCTTTAAAGGTTATACTGTTGAACAGGCAGAAGCTGTATTAGAAGATGTGTTTGTCAGCTTTGCTGGAGGTCAAAACAGATGAGTATAAGAAGAATAAAAGCCATAAGCTATAAAGAGTTTATTCATCTGTTTCGCGATATTAGAAGCCTTATGGTTATTATACTTGTGCCAGTGATACTTCTTGTATTGTTTGGTTATGCATTAAAACTTGATGTGGAAAATGTAAGTATAGGTGTTCTTGATTTTTCTAACAGTGAGAAAAGTAGAGAATATGCTGCAGATTTTGATGCAACAAGTGCATTTAATGTAAACTATCATTTATCTACTTATGAAGAAGCAGAATATCTGCTTGATACTAATAAAATTAAAATGATACTTGTTATTAAAAGCGATTTTGAAAAAGAACTGAATACTGATTATAATACAAAAGTTCAAGCAATTATTGATGGCAGTGATATAACAACAGCATCATCTATTATGAACTATGTGGCGGGAATTACAGCCGAATATAACAGGTCATTTATAGAGTATATTTTAAGAAATAACCAGATAAATGTGTCTTTTGGAACAGTTATTCCAGAGATTAGATACTGGTTTAATGAAGATATGAGAAGTGTAAACTATCTTTTTCCTGGTCTTGTAGCCATTATTATGTCAGTTGTTGCAGGTTTTTTAACATCTTTAACTATTTCTAGAGAATGGGAAACAGGCACAATGGAGCAGCTTATTCCTACACCAGTTACAGAAGGAGAAGTAATTACAGGAAAACTTATCACTTATTTTTTAATAGGCTTAATAGATGTTATAATATACATACTTATGGGTGAGTTTCTTTTCCATGTTCCATTAATGGGTAACTCATTATTAGTATTTTTATTTGCAACCATATTTTTAATGTGTATGCTTTCTTTTGGTATTTTTGTAAGTATTGTTATGAAAAGCCAGTTAGCATCAAGTCAGGTAACAACCACTACAACAATGCTTCCTGCATTTTTACTGTCAGGATTTGTTTTTGATATAAATAATATGCCTGTAGTAATACAGTGGATAACATATCTTTTTCCTGCAAGATATTTTGTAGATATTTTAAGGGGACTTTATTTAAAAGGTGTGGGGATAGAATACTTATATGTTAATGCAGGCTTTTTAATATTTTATTCTGTAATACTGCTTGTGTTGTGCAGACTGTTATTTAAATTGAGAGCATAATTATGAAAAATATAATGAATCGGTTAATGGCAATGCTTTATAAAGAATTTATTTATCTTATACGCGATAAAAAAATGCGTATAATAATTGTTGCTGTTCCAATAATACAGGCTATTTTACTTGGTTATGCTGTAAATATGGATTTAAAGGAAGTAAAAACAGCTATTGTTAATATGGATAATTCTATAGAAAGTAATGAGTTTATTGATTCATTTTTTTCAAGCAATATATTTACACAGGTATCTGCATCTAATATGCATCAGGCAGAAGAACTTGTGCTTGGCGGCAATGCTTTAATGATAATAGTTATTCCAAAAGGTTTTTCTGAGCAGCTTAAAAATAATAAAACAGCACCAGTGCAGATTATATTAGATGCCACTAACTCTGTAAATGCGGGTATGGCTTCAGGATATATTGTTAATCTTATTACAAAATATAATGTAGAATATGTGGAAAGTAAAACTGGCTTTAAAAACAGTATGGGAGTAAATGTAGAGTATAGAACATGGTTTAATGATGATTTTGAAAGTAAAAATTTCTTTGTGCCATCTATGCTTGCAATGCTTTTAATAATTGTTACAGTAATGCTTTCTGGTATGGCAATAGTGCAGGAGAAGGAATCAGGCACATTAGAACAGCTTACAGTAAGCCCTATTACTGCATGGGAATTTATTATTGGTAAAAGCATACCATTTGCAATCGTTAGTTTTATAGATGTATTATTGATTATTGCTATTTCTGTATTTTGGTTTGGTATAAAAGTAACAGGCAGTTTTTCACTGCTGCTTTTTGCATCAATTTTATATATAATGTGCACATTAGGTATTGGGCTTTTAATTTCTGCAATCAGTTCTACTCAGCAGCAGGCAACAATGAGTATGTTTATGATTATTTTTCCTGTAATACTTCTTTCTGGCTTTGCATTTCCTATAGTTAATATGCCGGAAGTAATACAGTGGATAACATATATTAACCCTATGCGGTATTATCTTGATATAATTGTAGGTGTATTTTTAAAAGGTCTTTATTTTGACAGGCTTGAAGACCCTACATTTGCATTATTTATATTAAGTGTATTATATATTAGTCTTGCTGCTTTATATTTAAGAAAAAAATTAAATTAGAGGAATTTATGCCTTCATCAAAAGAATATCTTAATTTTATATTAGACTGTTTATCAGATTTAGATAATATTACATACAAATCTATGATGGGTGAGTATCTTATATATTATAATGGTAAAAATATTGCAGGTATTTATGATAACAGACTTCTTTTGAAAAATGTTGATAATCTTTCGTCTATTATGAATGAATTTATTCTTACAAAACCTTATCCAAATGCAAAAGATATGGTGGAGGCTGATAATTTAGAAGATAGTGAATATCTAGCAAATATATTTAATTTTTTATATGACAGGCTGCCATTTCCAAAAAAGAAAAAGTTGTAAATAAAAATAAGCCTTATAAATTATATATGGTTTACATGGCTTAAAATTTTTATAAATAAGTAATATTATTAGGTTTTCTTGATGTTATCTGTCGTGTTTTATATACTGGGTTGCCAAAAAGCTGAGCTCCTGCGATATATTCATCATCTTTAAGTTTTAAAGCATCTCTTAATGGTTTATATACTCTTGCAGCACTTGTAAAATAACCAGCCCATACACAGCCAATATTATGAGCATGTGCAGCAAGCTCAAAATATGTTAAAGCAATACTGCCATCTTCTGTTTTCCACTCATAATTATCAGGCAGCACAGAAACAATAATATGTGGAGCTTCTCTCATAATAATATCTTTTCCATTTTTATATGCCCTTGTTACAAGTTTATAATGTAAAGAATGTTCTTCTGACATATTGTCTAAATTTTCCTGCATATATTGTGCAACTAAATCACCTAGTTTAACTGTTTCTTCGCGTGATTTAGTAATAATCCATCTGTTATTGTGTGTATTTTTTGCAGAAGGTGCATATCGGACATTATCCATTATTTTATTAATAGTTTCATCATTTACAGTATTTTTTCTAAAAATACGCACACTTCTTCTTGTTTTTATAAAAATATCAAGCTGATCAGGTGCAGCAAGCATATCTCTGTTTACTTTGCTGAACTGTACAGGGTCTAAATTTTCTACATAACATGCTTCATGAGGGCAGAAAGCAACACAAAGCCCACAGGAAATACATTTATAAACATTTTTTTCATCAATATATGGTGAATGCTCATCATCATTTTTAATAATTCCTGTTACACATACCGCTGAACATATTC
>CAMWVK010000108.1 GCA_947177675.1 uncultured Mucispirillum sp. | reverse complement strand
TTATAGGATATGGCAAAAGCGGTGCCGCAGCAGAAAAATTATTAAGATTAAAAGGCTTTGAAAATATAGATATTTTTGATGATAAAGAAGAACAGTATGCAAATATTGCAGAACATAAAAATGAATATGACAAAACATGTGTAAGTCCTGGTATTGATTTAAATAAATACACAAATATTGGTGGCAGTATTACAAGTGAAATAGAACTTGCCTTTGAAAAAATGAATAAGAATGCAAAAATTATTGCAATTACTGGCACAAACGGCAAGTCAACAACTACTCATTTAACTGCCCAGATAATCAATAATACAGGAAAAAAAGCTGTTGCCTGTGGAAATATTGGCTATCCTTATGGAATGGCAGTTTTAGAAAAAGATGTTGATGTATTTATTATAGAGTTATCAAGCTTTCAAATAGAGCTTTTGAAAAACTTTAATGCAGTTTCTGGCTGCATTATAAATGTGACTCAAGACCATTTAGACAGATATAAAACTATGGATAAATATTATAAAGCAAAACTTATGCTTTTAGATTTCATAGAAAAAAATGGCTTATTTGTAACAAATACTGATGAAATAATAAAAGCAGAAGTGTTAAAATATAATATAGAAACTAAATATATTGATGATGATTTAGCAGCTTATCCAAAATATAATGGAAACATATTAGATTTTGGTAAGTTTAGTGCAGATACTTTTAAATTTAAGCTGTTTGGAAAGCATAACCTTATTAACTTATCCTACGCCTTAACTATGGCAGATAAAGTTTGTGATTTTAAAGGTGATGTTTCCAGTTTTTTAGAAAACTTAACAAGTATGCCCCATAGAACTGAACTTTTAGCTGAAATAAATGGGATTAAATGGATAAATGACTCTAAAGCAACAAATGTAGATTCTGTCTATACTGCACTGCAGAGTATAGAAAAACCATCTATTTTATTAATAGGCGGCAGAGATAAAAAAAGTGACTACAAACCGCTTGTGGATTTAATAAATAAAAATATAAGCAAAGTTTGTTATTTTGGTGAGGCAGCTGATTTAATAAAAAATCAGATTTCATCACTTTTAAAAGATGTGGAAGAAGAAAGCTATGACAGTTTAAAAAACTGTGTTAAAACACTTGCAAAAAATACTAAATCAGGCACAACCGTTTTACTTTCCCCAGCCTGCACAAGTTTTGATGAGTTTAAAAGCTATGAAGACAGGGGTATAAAATTTAAAGAATATGTGCTTGAATATACTAAATAATGGGGTAAGTATATGATAAATATTAAAGATATTCGTTTTCAAATACTTAGTATTTGTGCTCTGCTTATAATGATAGGGCTTATTTTTATATATAATACAAGTGCACCACAGGCAATTAGACTTGAACGACATGAGCTTTATTTTTTCATTAAGCAGTTTATACATGTAATGATAGGCTTTGTTGCTTTAATGGCAGCATATAAAATACCTTTAGAGTTTTACAGAAAGTTTGTAATGCCAATATTTTTTATTACACTGCTTCTTTTGATTGCTGTATTTTTTATGCCGGGAGCAAATGGTGCAAAAAGGTGGATATATCTTCCTTTTGTAACTTTTCAGCCATCAGAGATAGCAAAATTTACAGTAGTGCTTTATTTAGCTCATTATTTAGATAAAAAAAATGATAAAATGTGGGATTTTATGACAGGGTTTCTGCCAGCTACACTGCTTGTTGGTATTTTAGCTGCATTAATCATTGTAGAGCCTGATTTTGGAACAACTACATTAATAGTTATTGTAGCTTTTACAATGTTTATTGTAGGTGGAGCAAGACTCAGCCATATTTTTGGTATAGTAGGTATAGTTTTTCCAGTATTAGTAGCAGCACTGCTTGCAGGGGAATATAGAAAAGCAAGGCTTTTAAACTTTTTAGACCCATGGCAGGACCAGTATGGCGTAGGTTATCAGTTAATTCAGAGCCTTGCTTCTGTTGGCAGCGGTGGTTTATTTGGCAGAGGGCTTGGAAACTCTACACAAAAACTTTTTTTTCTGCCTGAAGCACATACTGATTTTATATATGCAATTATTGCAGAAGAAACTGGACTTATTGGAGCAAGTATAGTTTTTCTTATAATAGTGTTTTTATTCAGAAAAAACTTACAGGCTGCTTTTATACATGAAGATAAATTTAAAAGACTGCTTGTATTTGGTCTTTCATTTTTAATATTTGTACAAAGTTTTGTACATGTATTTGTTGTTATTGGACTTCTTCCTACAAAAGGTTTAACACTGCCTTTTGTTTCTTATGGTGGTTCAGCACTTGTGGTTACAATGTTTTTTATAGGTGTTATTTTAAGGTCAATAGATGAGGCAGAAGTGCAGTGAAAGTAATATTTGCAGGCGGTGGCACTGGAGGGCATTTATATCCTGCTGTTGCGATTAGTGAACAGTTAGAAAAAAATAATATAAATTACTATTTTATGGTATCAGACAGAGGGATAGAAAGAAATATTTTATGCCCATTAAACTGTCATTTTGAAGAGCAGAAAGTATCTGCTTATATGAACCAGTCTGTAACTGGCAAAATAAAAGCATTGTTTAATATGATAAAAGCTACAGGCAGAGCATTAAAAGTAGTGCAGAAAGGGGATAAAGTAATATTAACAGGTGGTTTTGCTGCTGCACCATCAGCAGTAGCTGCTGTTTTAAAAGGCTGCGATTTATACCTGCATGAGCAAAATAGTGTAATGGGACTTGTAAATAGAATTTTTGCAAGGTTTAGCAAAAAAGTATTTTTATCATTTGAAAATACTAAAAATGCAAAAGGTAACTTAATTGTTACTGGTAACCCTGTAAGAGAAGTATTTTATAATACAGCACCTAAAAGAGATTATACTGGCAGGCTGCTTGTTTTAGGCGGCTCTCAAGGCAGCAGGAAAATAAATACATTAATTTCATCATCAATTGATGAAATAATGTCAGCAGGTTTTAATGTTGTGCATCAGTGTGGTGCAAAGCTTTATGATGAAACAAAAGTAATGTATGGCAGTAAGCTTGATGAATATAAAGAAAAGCTTATTTTAAAGCCTTATATAGAAAATGCAGTTGATGAAATGAGCAAAGCTGATATTATAGTTTCCCGTTCAGGAGCAGGTGCTGTTTTTGAAATAAAAGCATTAAAATGCCCTGTAATATATATACCATATTCTGCAGCAAGCGAAAATCATCAATTCTATAATGCATTAGAAGAAAAGAATAAAGGCTGCTGTATAATACTTGAAGAAGATAAGGCAGATACTGCATCTTTAAAAGATGCTTTAAATGAGATAAAAGATAATATTGCAGTGTTCAGAGCAAATTTAGAAAAAAGCCCTGTGCAAAAAAGCAGTGAAATTATATTTAAAGAGTTAGATATTATATAGGTGGAGTATAGAATTGAATAGTGTATTTGGCAGATTTTCCCATATACATTTTGTAGGTATAGGTGGCATAGGTATGAGTGGTATTGCTGAAGTGCTGCATAATATGGGATTTAAAGTAAGTGGTTCAGACATAAGCGAAAATGCTAATGTTAAAATGCTTAGAGATATGGGTATTAAAATAAGTATTGGTCATGATGAAACAAATATTAAGGGTGCAGATGTAATAGTTTATACAAGTGCAGCCCGTGATGATAACCCAGAGCTTGTAAAAGCAAGGCAGGAAAGAAAACCTGTTATTAAGCGTGGAGAAATGCTTTCTGAACTTATGAGATTAAAGTTTGCGGTAGCAGTAGCAGGCTCTCATGGTAAAACTACAACTACTTCTATGGTGGCAGAGATTGTAAAAGCTGCTAAATTAGACCCAACTATATTAATAGGCGGCAGATTAAACAGCACTAATAATAATGCAAGCTATGGCAAAAGTAATATAATGATTGCAGAGGCAGATGAAAGTGACAGGTCATTTTTAATGCTTTATCCATCTATTGCTGTTATTACAAATATTGACCATGAACATATGGAAAGTTATAAAGATTTTGATGATGTAAAAGAAAGTTTTACAGAGTTTGCTAATATGGTGCCGTTTTATGGAACAAGTGTGCTTTGCATTGATAATAATAATGTGGCAGATATTATTCCAAATGTTACAAAACGATTTATTACTTACGGCACAAAAGCTCAGGCAGATATTAGAGCAGTAAATATTAGAAAAGACGGCTTTGGTGTATCTTATGATGTAAAAAAAGGTGAAGATATATTAGGGCATATAGAAATAAATCTGCCCGGAGACCATATTGTATTAAACTCTCTTGCAGCATTAACTGCAAGTCTTGAAATGGGTATTGATATTGATGTAATTGAAAAAACTCTTAAAAACTTTTCTGGTGTGCAGCGAAGAATGTCTATAAGACATAAAAGTGATAAATATATTGTTATAGATGATTACGGACATCATCCAACAGAGATTGCAACTACATTAAAAGCTGTTCGTGAAGCAAGTCCGGAAAGCAGTATTGTGATTGTATTCCAGCCACACAGATACACTAGAACAAGGGATTTAATGAGCGATTTTGCAAAATGTTTTATGGATGCAGATAAACTTTATGTTACAGATATATATGCAGCAAGTGAAAAAGCTATTGAAGGTATTGTGGCAGAAAAATTAATTGCAGAAGTAAAAAATCATGGATTTAAAGATGTTTCTTATCTTCCAAATTTAAATGATTTTTTCACTTTTTTTGATGAAGAACGAAATGAGAAACATACTATTATTATAACTTTTGGTGCAGGCAGTATTACTAATTTTTCTTTTGCAGTTGCAGATTATTTAAAAGAAAGGGGTAAATAATGGATAAAAATAGTAAAATATGTGTTATTTACGGTGGAATGAGTGCAGAAAGGGAAGTATCTCTTAAAAGCGGCAAAAATATGGCAGATGCTCTTTTAAAAAATTTTCCTAATGTTACACTAATAGATGCAGATTTTTCTTTGGCAGAAAAATTAACAATATTAAAGCCAGATTTATGTGTTATTGCTCTGCATGGAACATATGGTGAAGATGGCTGTGTGCAGGGTATGCTTGAAATGATGGGGATACCTTATACTGGTGCTGGTGTTGCTGCAAGTGCAGTTGCTTTTGATAAGCTTTTAGCAAAACATACTTTTATAGATTACGGACTTCCAACACCAAAATATGCAATATTAAAAGAAGATGACAGGCAGCCGCCATTTATGCCCTGTGTTGTAAAACCAGCAAGGCAGGGTTCAAGTATTGGGGTTACAATAGTTAAAGATGAAAAAGATTATGCAGCAGCTGTGAAAGCTGCATTTAAATATGACAGTAAGGTATTATGCGAAGAATTTATAGAAGGTAAAGAGCTTACTATTCCTGTTATGGAAGGGGAAGCATTCCCACCTATATGGATACGCCCTAAAAAAGGATTTTACAACTATGAAAATAAATATACTGCTGGTATGACAGAATATCTGCTGGATACTGGTTTAAGTGCATCAAGACTTAAAAGTTTAAAAAAACTTGCAGTTAAAGCATATAATGCATGTGGCTGCAGGTCTATGGCAAGAATAGATTTTATTGCAACAGATAGAAAGTTTTTTGTAATAGAAGTAAATACTGTTCCTGGTATGACTGCCACATCACTTGTGCCAAAATCTGCCAGTAAATTAGGTATTTCTTTTGAAGATATTGTGAAAAGAATTGCAGAAAGTGCATCACTTGATAATAAATAATGGAAGGGGATAAGATAATGAAAGGCGGCATTATCAAACTTGTATTATTATCAGGGCTTGTTTTTGGTGTAGGCTTTGGTGCTGCAACAATAGTTAGTAAAATAAAGCAGACTAATGTGTTTGTCATTAAAAGTGTAGAAGTGCAGGGCGTGATAAATGCAGACAGGCAGGCTATTAAAAAAATAGGTGCTCAATTTATAGGGCTTAACCTTTTTGACAGCAGGCTGAAAGAAACTATTGTTTCAGATGACCCATGGGTGCAGCGAATAATAGCAAGCAAAGTATTACCTGATAAAGTTAATTTAATAGTTTATGAGGAAAAAGCATTATTTCCTTTTAAAAACAGGCAAAACAAATGTTTTATTTTTACTGGCAGTTTGTTCGGGGTGTACCCCCGGACAAACCCTGCT
>CAMWVK010000107.1 GCA_947177675.1 uncultured Mucispirillum sp. | reverse complement strand
ATATATTCTTTACCTTTTGTATTAGCATATACACTGCTGCGGTTTGGATATATTTTTAAGTTTATTATTTTATTTATTCTAATATAGCATTATTTTTAATAATATATATAATTTATGAAACACTGCAATATGTAATATTAAGTAAGCAAAATAAGAATAAGAGCTTATGTATTAAGTAAAAACACATATTGAAAATAATACTGCTTTTATAGATAAATTAATTTAAAAGTCCATTTATTTCAAAGAATTTCTGTATTTGTCTAAAATATTCAAACACAATTTTTTCATAAGCTATATAGAAAAGCTGCATAGATGCTGTAAGCATAAGCACACCTATTGTGATTTTTATGGGGAAACCTATTACCATAATATTCATCTGGGGAACAAGTCTTGCAAGTATTCCCATAACTACATTTGTTACCATAAGGGCGATAAATACTGGTGCTGTAATCTGTATAGCAATTACAAATATTTTAATAAAAGTAGTTAATATAAACATTAGAGCATCTTTATTAAAAGTAAAATCTCCAACAGGCATAAAATCAAAGGACTGTCCTACTGCCCGTAAAAATATATGGTGGCCGTATATACCAAGATATATTAATGTGCCTAAAATATTATAAATTTGACCAGTAAATGATACATTTGAGTTAGTAGACGGGTCTATAACACTAACCATACTAAAGCCTATTTGATAGTCTACAAGATAACCGCCAAGCTGCAGACCTGAAAAAAGCAGGCTTGTCATGCCGCCTATACATACACCTATTAATATTTCTTTTGCAACACTTACTACAAGCCATAAAATATTTGGGTCTGTAATAGTAACAGGTGTAACAACAGGAAGTAAAAGTAAAGATATTATTAAAACTAAAATCATACGGACAGGGTTTAAAAGAGATGAACTGCTGAAAACTGGTGCTGTAAAAAATAAACCGCCCATACGCATTATTATTAAAAAATAAGTAAGCAGACGGCTTGGTTCAAACAGGTCAGTAAACCCCATAATGATTACCTAGAAATTATTATATTTTGATATATATTCCTTAATACCATCATATATACCCTTTGCTACTTTTTTTCTATATGCTGATGACTTTAATTTAGAAGCATCATCATTGTTTGATAAAAAGCCAGTTTCTACAAGGATAGCTGGCATAGTTGCCCCTACAAGCACATAAAACGGTGCCTGTTTCACTCCAAGATTTTGCTTTGGTGCTGCTTTAACATTTCTTACAAGACAGCTTTGCACAGAGCCTGCAAGGGAAACAGACTCTTCCAGTTTAGAATATTTTAAAATATCTTTTAAAATACCCTGTAAATCTGAAATAGATTTAGTAGTTGCCTGATTTTCAAGTGCAGCTACTTCAAGTGCTGCTCTATCATTTGTTACATTAAATACAAATGTTTCAAGTCCTGATGCAGCTTTATTTTTTGCAGCATTTGCATGTATTGATACAAATATATCTGCTTTTAATTTATTAGCAATAGCTGTTCTTTCTTCAAGTGGTATAAAAATATCTTTATTTCTTGTTAAATGAATATTTAAGTCAGGGTCTGCTTTTAAATACTCATAAAGATATTTACTTATTTCAAGAACAATATCTTTTTCTTTTAAACCATTATAAACTGCACCTGGGTCTTTTCCGCCATGTCCTGGGTCAATAACAATTGTTCTTATTTTAAGCCCTAATGCGGCACCAAGAGTAATATCTTTTGGTAAGTCATCAGGGCGTTTTGTTTTCATATCTGCTGTGGGCTGATTATTTTTAGCCACTTGTGTATTAGATGCAATAACAGGTCTTTTGACTTTCTCTTTTCTTTCAGAAGAAAATACATCAACAACTATTCTGCTTGGGTTGCTCATTTGAAATACTGTAAAATCTTTTACATTTTCAGAATCAAGGACAACCCGTGTTCTTTTATCCTGCGGATGATACCCAAGTCTGACTGCACTTAAAAGCCCATCTTTTATAGATAAATTTCTTGATACATTACTGTTAAGTATTGAGTTATTAATATCAATAGTTAAGCGTGGTGGTTTATGAAGTGCTTCATCTGCTTTAAGCCAGTGGCTTGAATATTCTGCATTGTTAGATAAATCAATAACTATTCTTGTATAGTCCTGATCAGAAAAATATCTTATGCCATGTACATTTACTGTTTTGCCTGATGATGTCGCTCCAGAATCCTGCCCGGCAGAAACTGATACTACATCTTTATCATCTTCTTCTGCAATATTTTTCACTGGTTCTTTTGCTGGTTTATTTACTGACTGTTTTACCTGATTATTTGCAGTTATAACTGGGTTAGGTTTTGTAATAGTAGAGCGATTATTAGTGTTAAGTGAAGCAAGTTTTTTATCAGCCTCGCGGGCTTCTGTACTGTCAGGATGCTTTTGTATCAGCTTATTTAAAATAAATTTTGCAGAAGTGCTGTCACGCCTTGCAAGAAAAATATCTGCACTTTCCAAATAAGCCCTTCTTGCAGCAGCAGAAGAAAATGCTCCCTGCACCATTCTATAATAGTTAAGGGATTTGTCTAAATCTATCTGCATATTAAAACGCTCAAAAGAACGCCTGTATGCTCTTGCAGCACCTAAAAGTGCATCATCTGCATATTTGCCTGATGGATTATCTGCATAAACTTTATAAAACTTATCACCAATTGTAGTATATGATTTTCTGCCAATTTGTGCAGTTTTGTCAAGGAGTGTTAAATCCTTATACATATCATCAATCTGGCTGGCATATACAAAAGCTGATGATACCAAAAGATAGAAAACTACAAAAAGTGATAATCTAAATCTATCTATAATATACATTTACACCTGCAGTAATACTTATAAAATCAAATAATTATACTATCAATATTATATGAAAATATCAATCATTTATTTTGCAAATATAATATATTTTTATGTTATTGTAAAAGTAAATAATCAAAAATATTTTTTTTTCTTAAAAAACCATGCAAGCATAAATGAAACAGCGAACATAATAAATACACTTACTGTAAATCCATAAGTATATGATGAAAATGGTATCTCTTCAAAATTCATTCCAAAGATACCGGCTATAACCACTGGTGGCAGCATTAATGTAGAAAGCAGAGTAAGTATATTTATAAATTTATTAGATTTTAACTGCATTCTTGACATATTCTCATCATATACTGAGCGGATAGAATCCTTGCAGTATAAAATAGCTTCATTTAAATACACAGCATGCTCCCATAAATCTTCATAATAAGGCACAATAGATAAAGTATCTTCACTGTTGTTTTCTATGGACAGCTTTAAAAGCTGGTTTATAACATCATAAGAGGCTCTTGTATGTCTTGATAAAAAGTTTATATGCCTTTTTAATGTAAAAAGTTCAGAAGTATCACATGGACATGTAACATCCTGTATCATAGTATCTTCTATACTGTCTACTGATAAGTTTATAGAATTTAATATCATTATGTAGTTATCTATCACAGCATCAATTAAGGCATATAAAAGATAATTGCTTCCTCGTGTATAAAAATTATTAAAATGTTTATATATTCTTTGCAGAACAATATTAAATTCATCACAGTGATATTCCTCAAAAGTAATTAAAAAATTATCTTTCTGTATAAAAGCAATCTGGTTATCCTGCATAGCAGTATTAATGCTTAATGAACGCATAATAATAAAGTTATAATCAAAAGTATCATCAAATTTAGGGTTATGATATGTTTCAAAAACATCTTCTAAAGTAAGGTTTGAAATATTAAATGGTTTTAATGCTTCCACTATTCTGCTGCTGTCAGCAAGTCCTGTTATTCTAACCCATGTAATGGCTTTATTTTTAGTATTAGAATCTATAACACTGCTTTCAATTACCTTGTCATTCATAATTCTGCAATATGTAATGTTTGTTTGAACTGGTGCAGTATCGCCTTCGTAAATAATTGTGCCGGGAGCTGCACCTTTTGATTTTAAAAAAAGTTTTTTATTCATACTACTGCTCTCTTACTTCAACCATTATAGATTTATTAAGTTAAAGTGATTTAAAATGATGTAAATATATAAGCTGGTTTATAATGTTGGACTAATTAGCTGTTAGCCCATAAAGCAGTATAAACAGGTTTATCTGCTTATTCACTGCTTAGCTTTGGGTTTGGTGGCAAAATGCATACATTGACTGCCTGAATTTTTAAACACTTCCATTGATGGTATCATTTTAGACTTAAACCCAATAGCCTTGCATGCATAAGGAGTGGCAGGCTGCCAGGTGATCTGTAAATGTATGCAGTCAAAACAGTTTATTCCTTTTTGATTTTTTTCTTTCATATTAAGTATATAAAATAATTAGCGAAAAAATGCAAGCAGTGAATTTTAATTAGTCATAAAAGTTTGTAATTTTAAATCCTTGAAATAAATATGAAATTTTTAGAATAAAGTCTATTTTTATAAAGATATATTAAACTCTGCCACATTATAAGGCAGCAGAGTTTAATTATGTATGAATTATTATAATTTAAAGAAAGATGCTTCTTCTTTTAATTGAACAGAAATTGTTTCAAGTTTTTCAACTTCTTTAACATTTTCCTGCATCATGCTTTGAGTATTAGATGACATATCAGCCATTTCAGCTAAATATGTTTCAATAGTATTTATGCCGTTTTCCTGTTCAGTAGATGATGTGCTTACATCTTGAGCCATAGCAAGAGACCCATGGGCCTGCTTTTGAATTTCATTTAAAATTTCACTTGTAATGCCTGCAAGTTCTAAACCTTTTTCTACCTGTGGCAGTGTTTGTTCCATAGCAGATACTGTTATTTCAATTTCTTTTTGAATTTCAGTAATCATGTTAGTAATTTGTGCAGTAGTGTCCCCTGTTCTTTCTGCAAGTTTTCTTACCTCATCTGCAACAACTGCAAACCCACGGCCATGTTCGCCTGCTCTTGCTGCTTCAATTGCTGCATTTAATGCTAGCAGGTTAGTCTGGTCTGCAACTTCTGCAATTAAGCCAGCACTGCCACTGATTTCTGTTGATTTATCTTTAAGGTTTCTAATTTTTTCAGCGGTTTCAAGCACTGTAGAACTTACTTTATTAATAGCTTCTGTAGTGTTATTCATAGCTTCATTACCTTTTTTAGAAAGCTCTAGTGTTTTTTCAGAATTCTGCTCTGTCTGTCTTGCGATTTCTGCAATTTTTGCTGTGCCTGCACTGATTATTTTTATCTGGTCAACACTTCGCATAGATGCTTCATGCTGTTCTTCTGCTGCATGCTGAGCCTGATTTGATGAATATGCTACAACATGGGTACTTTTGCCTAATTCTTCTGCTGAATGCTGGATATTTTTAATAACATTTCTTAAATGTCCCTGCATAAAGACAATATGAGAAAGCATACTCTCTGGATTTTTTTGGTTAGCTTTAATTTCATTAGATAAATCACCCTGTGCAATTGCATTAAAGCTCTTAGATGCATCCTGCGGATCGCCGCCTAAAAGTTTTACAAGGTATCTGATAATGAAAAATGCAATTGAAAAGCCAAGTATTAATGCAATAAAAGAGTTTAATATCATCATCATTTTAAAGTTTGCTGTGCTTTTTGTAACTATAGGGGTAACTGCCTGATTTTTTGCTTCTTCTAAGTTAATAAATTCATTTATAAATTTTAACCAGTCTACAAATAATGGACGAACTTTATTTAACTTATCCATCATATCTACATTATTACCTGCCTTTTTATCGGCTATAACACTTTGGATTAATGGCATTGCAGCTGTTTCTGTATTATTTATTTTATCTAAAATAGCTTTTTCTTCACTTGTAAGCATATTTTTATTAACAAAATTTTCCATCATACGATTTTTTGCATCTATATAAAACTGTTCTTCAAAGTGTATTTCTTCAAGATATTTATTCAAATCTGCCTGATTATCTGCAAGTACAACATCTCTAATAGATATAGAGCGGTTATGCACTGAACCTCTGTAATCTATTGTTATCCTTTGTTTTGCTGAATTAATATTATTAATTTCAGCCAAATTTCTATCAATAAAACTAATCCTGTTGATTGAAAGAATTGATATACCCAGTATAATTACTACAAGCATACCATAACCAGTACCAATTATGTTAAATATACTGATTTGCCGTTTATTACTACCCATGAACTGCTCCTAAATATTAATTTATTACTATTAAATAAACATACAGATAAAGATAAGTTAATTGCTTAAAAAT
>CAMWVK010000106.1 GCA_947177675.1 uncultured Mucispirillum sp. | reverse complement strand
AACAAGAAATATTATATTTCCTGGTGTGTATGTCATCTTTTAGAAATAATATTGCCTGATGAAAAAAGTCAGTGGAGTTTTGATAATCTGCCATTAAAATATCAAGATTGGTATTTTGATATTAAAGATAATACAAAAAAACAATATAATATTATCAAATCACTCATTGAAAAAAGTGATGAAATTATTCATGCAGGCGACCCAGATGAAGAAGGTCAATTAATAGTAGACAGCATTCTCTATAATGAAGGCATTATAGATTTAAAAGGCAATTCTAAAAAGACTATCAAAAGACTTCTTGTAAATGATTTTAATACTAAAAGCATTAAAAAAGAATTATCTAATTTAAAAGATAATAATGAATATCTTAATTTATCATATATGGCTCTTGCAAGAACATTAGCAGATAAAACATTTGGTTACAATTTAACAAGAGGATATACTCTTAAAAATCAAGAAGCTGGCAATAATAATGTAATATCTATTGGCAGAGTTCAGACACCTATGCTTGCTTTAATTGTTAGAAGAGAGCAGGAAATAAAAAATCATGTAAAATCATATTATTATACAATAAAAGGCAGCACTGCAATTGCTGGCAGCAGTCTTGATTTTATATATCAGACAAAAGCTGAAGAAATAGATGAAACTAAAAAAATTACATCAGAAGAAACTGCTAATACCATAATAAATCGTTTAAATGACAATAAAAGTAAAGCAGTTGTATTTAAGTATGAAACAAAGGAAGAAATAGATACCGTTCCACTTCCTTATAACTTGCTAGATTTACAGGTAGACTGTTCTAAACTTTACAATATGAAAGCAGATAAGATAATGTCTGTTACTCAGGATTTAAGGGAAAAACATAAAGCAATAACATACAACCGTTCAGACTGTAACTATCTGCTTGATGAAACTTATGAGCAATCACCAGCTATAATTGCCTGCCTGCAGGTTATAGAAGATAACAAACTCCAGAATATAATAAATAATGCAAATATAGATATAAAATCAAAAGCATTTAATACATCTAAAACAACAGCACATACTGCAATTATTCCAACAGAGACAAAGCTTGATTTTTCTGCATTTTCAGATGATGAAAAGAAAGTATTTTTATTAATAGCCAATCGTTTTGTTATGCAGTTTTTACCACCAGCAAAATATTTAAAGCATACAATTACAATTAAAATTAATGATGATTATTTAGTGAATAATCACAGACAGCTGTTAGATGCAGGCTGGAAAGGAATAATATCTGAAAAAGAAGATGATGAAACAGTAACAGGTAATTTTGATTACAGCAAAATCTATGAAGAAAAACCAGTAGAGAAAATAGACTTTATTTCTTTAAAAGAAGAAACAAAGCCTAAAAAGTTATACACAACTGACAGCTTTTTAAATGATTTAAAAAGAGTAGCTGTTTACTGCAAAAATGAAAAAATAAAACAGCTTTTAAAAGAAAAAGATAAAGGCAAGGCAGGTGAAAGCGGTGGTATTGGAACACCTGCAACAAGGTCAGCGATCATTAAAACATTATATGACAGGGGCTATATTAAAGATGACAAGAAAAATATAGTATCTACTGATTTAGGTAAAGAGCTTATATCACTTTTATCAGATGAAGTCACTTATCCAGATATGACAGCCTTATGGCATGAAGATATAAAAGAAATTAATACAAATATGTCAAAACTTGATGACTTTATTAATTCTGTAACAGAGTTTTCAAATAAAGAAATAGATAAAATAAAATCAAGCGAAGCAGTATTTAAAAGCAATGCTCAAAAATGCCCTAATTGTGATACTGGCTATCTTGTTAAAAGAAAGGGTAAAGATAAAAGCAGCTATTTCTGGGGCTGCTCTACTTATCCAGAATGTAAAGTATCTTATCAAGATAATAACGGCGAACCTGATGTATATTTAAGTATTCCTTGCCCAGTATGCGAAAAAGGTGAGCTTTTAAAATTCAGAGGTAAAAATGGTGCTTACTGGAAATGCAAAAATCCAGAATGCAGTAAAACATTTAATGATGACAAAGGCAGACCAGATTTAACTATTAAAGAAAAAGCTACACCATCAGAGCAGTATCGCTGTTTAGAATGTAATTCTAAACTTGTCAGAAGAAATGGGAAGTATGGTTATTTTTGGAGCTGCTCTGCTTATCCAAAATGCAAAACTACCTACCAGGATAATAATGGTGAACCAATCTACAATAAAGAATTAGCAAAAAAAGATTAAAAATAAATGAGGTGAAATATGAATGAAATTTTGGAACAAAAACTAATGGATTTGGATATTCCGGGAGCAGTGGTGGAATTAACACCTGAAGAAGCTGATATGTTAGGTTTACAAGTTGAAACAGCCATGTCAGAAGAAGATGCATTAAATGCAAGGTTTGACGAGGTTGAATATGAGTAAAATGAATCAGTATAGAGAGCTGGCAAATAAATTTGCTGAGCTAATAGAAAAAAACGAAGCTCCATGGCAGAAGTCATGGAACAGTAACGGATTTCTGCCATATAACATTAAAACTGGCAGAGAATATAATGGAATAAATTTATTAAATCTAATGAGTGTAGCAGCTGATAAGGGTTATGAAGATAGTAGATGGCTTACATTTTTGCAGGCTGGTGAGCAGGAAGCAAAAGTCCGAGCTGGTGAAAAAGGTGTCCATATAATGTATCTTCAAACAACTGAAACGAAAAAAGAGATAGATGAAATCACTGGTGAAGAAATTGTAGTTATAGAAAAACTGGAAAAACCAAGAGCTGTATGGAGTGTAGTATTTAATGCAGAGCAGTGTGAAGGACTGCCAGCATTAGAACAGAAACAAATAGATTTTAATCCTATTGAAAGGGCTGAAGAAATTCTTAACAATTCTGGTGCTAAAATTAAGCATAAAGCACAAGACAGAGCCTATTACAGCCCTGTAACAGATACAATTACTCTTCCTTTAAAAGAACAGTTTATAAGCAGTGAAGAATATTACAGAACTGCATTACATGAATTAGGACACTGGACAGGTCATTCAAGCAGGAATAATCGTGATATGTCTGGCACATTTGGCACAGAAAGCTATGCAAAAGAAGAGCTTGTAGCAGAAATTACATCATTTCTTGTAGGCACTCAATGCGGTTTAGGTCATGAACCTGATAAAAATAATATTGCTTATTTAAAATCCTGGTCAAAAGCAATAAGAGATGAACCATCGTTTTTATTTAATGCAGTAAAAGAAGCTGACAGGGCTGCTAAACTTATTTTAGGAAATGAATTAATATTAGAAAATGACAAAGAAAAAGGCTTTTTCAAAGATTTAGTTATAAATTTTGCATGGTCTGAAATGGATTTTGGAATCAAAGATGATACTATATTAAGAGGTGAAGAAGCTTATAAATTTTTAGACAAATTAGTAAAGTCAGATACTGAGCAACATAAAATTCAAGAAAGGATAAAAAACGGGGAAAATATTGACGAAGCTTACTATTATAAAACTAGATTTGTATTAAGTTATAAAGGTCATAATGCAGAGAGTCTCAGAATTGATATAGGTGATTATGAATTTGGAGGGAAAGAAAAAGTTTCTGATGCGTTAGAAGATAGAGCAAAAATGTATCCTAACGAACTAATACCTAATAATGAATTGCAAAACTTTAAAAAAGAAGAAGATAGGTACTTAGAGTATTTGCAACAAATAAATACTAATGAGCAGACTATGGAAAAAGAAACACCAGAAAATAAAATAGATAAAGATATAAATGATAGAATAAACTCTGTTACTTATATCAATGTTCCAAAAGTTGAAAAAGATGAAGTTAAATCACTTGGTGCAAAATGGGATAGAAACAATGTATGCTGGTTTGTGCCTGCTGATATTGATGCGTTTTTATTTAATAAATGGGAAAAAATTGATGAAAAAGATTTAGCTTTTAGAAAAGACCAAATGCAGCAAAATAAGAATAAAATTACAGAAACACAAGAAAAGCAGGAAGAAAAATATATTCTTGCTGTGCCGTATGATGAAAAAGACCAGGCAAAAGCTCTTGGTGCTGAATGGGATAAAGATGGCAAATTTTGGTATTGCAGGAATGAAGAAAAAGATAAATTCTTTAAATGGGATATTAAGAATGTAGAAAATAAAGTGCAATATGATATGCCTTTAAATATTGAAGAAGAATTTTTAGACCGTATAAAGTCTGCTGGTGTATTAGAGAATACTGTTATTGCAGATGGTCAAAAGCATAGAATATCTGTTGATGGTGATAAAGGTAACGAACAGTCTGGTTTTTATGTGCTTCATTCTGATGGTGTAGCAAATGGCTATTTTATGAATAACAGGACTGGCGAAGAAATCAGATGGAGTTCAAAAGAGCATTCTATGACAGCAGAAGAAAAAGCAGAAATGAAAGCGTTGTATCAGGATAAAAAGGCAGAAAGAGAGCAGCAGGATAAAATACTCACTGAAAAAGCTGAAAAAGCAATATATGCTAAATTTATGAATAAAGAGACTGTATCAGAACATACTTATTTATCTAATAAAATGATAGAGCCAACAAAAAATATATATGCAGGTCAGGATAGCACTATCACGATTCCACTTTTTAATATTGATGGCAGATTAAAATCAGCACAGTATATTGATGAGAATGGCGAAAAAAGATTTGCTAAAAATACAAATAAAGTAGGAGTATTCCATATTGTAGATGGTTCTGTGTCTGATTTAAAGTCTGCTTCATCAATTATTATTGCTGAAGGGTATGCTACAGCTGCAAGCATTAATGAAGCTGTAAATAATAAAGATGTGAAAGTCATTGCTGCAATGAGTGCAAATAATCTTGAACATACTATCAAAGCAATTACTAATAAATATCCAGATATGAATATAATAATTGCAGCTGACAATGATTTAAAAAATCAAGTTGGTAATATCGGTTTAAATGCTGCTAATGCCGTCCAGAATAAATATAAAAATATCACTGTAACAGTTCCAAAAATTAATGGTAAAGAAGTTGCTGGTGATTTTAATGATATTGTTTCTAAATATGGGCTGTCTCGTGATGAAGCATTAAAAAATATTCATAAATCCTTGCAAGCTGCTTTAAAGCTGGATAAAATACAAAAGCAGGAAAAGAAAAATAGTAAGTTAATATCAGCAGAAAAAACTAATGATATTAAAAAAGAAAATAAAGAAAGAGTATTAAGCAGGTAATGCTTAAATTTTAATCAAACAGCATATCTATTTGATACACAAAAAATATCTGCTGCATAACTTGTGGATAAGTATGCATTGTAAAATAAAAGAGGCTGGATTATTTCCTGCCTCTTTTACAAAGCCGAATGTGCAAATTAAGTGATTTACACAAAATTTGATACATGCTCTATCACATATTTTCTTTTGTGATACTGAAACCATTTTTTAATGTATATGTTACATTTTCATTACCTCTTCTGCTGCCTGCATTATCTTCTGCATCACATCCTTCCTGTGCTAAAATATCTGATGAAATTGATGTGATTGTTCTAGTTCCATCTATACTTTTATCACTTTTACCATAACAACCTATATGACTATTAAAAACATAACTTGTTACTTTAATTCTATCATCTTTCACTAACTCTTTCCAAACATTTGAAAGTGTTAATCGTCTACCCCATGTATTTTTACCATCTTTTAATGAATAACCAGTATTACCATTATAAGAAAGACCTGTTACAGGTTCTTCTAATATACCTATTTCTTTAGTTACACATAATGGAGTTATAAGCTCATTAGCATTAACGCATAATTTAATCTGGTATAAATCTGATTTAGTAAATTTATGGACTGCTCTTTCATCAGAAGATGAGTTTTCTATGACACCAGAGTTCGGATCACCAAAATCCCAACTATATCTAATACCTGAAAGTATCTCATTTCCCAAATCTGGTTTACATGTTGCTTTTAGAAAATCTGCTTCTGTTTCATTAGCAGATATATATGAACATTCAAAAGAAATATCTGATAAATCAGTTAAATCTAATGGTTTAGTAGTTTCTGTTTTAACTTTCGTTCCTGCAACCTTAGTAATGAGTTTTACAGTGTATGTATCATAATAATCAAAAGTAAAATTTATATTATTACCATCTTTGATATTGCCGTTTCCAAAATCCCATTCAAATTCAAGTTCACCATAATCAATTTCAGCATTAGCTGTAAAATTATGTTTTAATTTATTTTTTTTATCATAGTAT
>CAMWVK010000105.1 GCA_947177675.1 uncultured Mucispirillum sp. | reverse complement strand
ACATTGTTTTTACTCATACACAAAATTTTTTAAAGTGCCTATCTTGCATTTAAAAGAAAGTGAGGTTAGATTTAATTATAGAAAAGATAACTTTCTATTGCTTGTAGAAAAACTTTTTTCAATAGGAAAAAAAATGCTAGTCTAGAGCCTAATTACATATATGGTCAGCTTAATTAAAAATGTTTTATTTTCTTTATTGCAAAGGCAGCATTATATTCCATATACAAATATTATTTAACCATCAATATATCCTTCTGGCAGGTTATCATTTCCTGGCACTTTATCTAAAAAGAATGAAAGCAGTGCAGGTATTACAAACATAGTAAATACTGTTGCAAGGGCAAGCCCGCCTAATATTACACTTCCCATACCGCGATAAAGTTCACTTCCTGCACCTGGTGCTACAACAAGGGGCAGCATACCAAAAAGTGATGTGGCTGTGCTCATACTAATAGGGCGTATCCGTGTTTTTAATGCAAGACGCACTGCAGCTTTACCGCTCATGCCAAGCTTAATATAATTTAATGACTGATACACTATTAAAATAGGGTTATTTACAACTGCTCCCACAAGCATAATAAAGCCAAGCATAGTAATAATATCAAGGGGCTGTTCTGCAATAAATAAGTCAGTTAATGCAAGTCCCATAAACCCGCCTGTTGCTGCAAGTGGAATAGAAAATAATATAATCAATGGATATAAAAAGTTATTAAGTAATGCTGCCATTAAGAAATATGTAATAATAACAGCTAATATAAAGTTTCCAGATAATGCGTTTTTAGCATTTTCTAGTTTTGATGATGCACCGCTTGTAGATATTATTATACCATTCAGCAGTCCTTCTGCACGCATTGGTTCAATTACTTTATTCATAATATTATCACGAAGTTCTTCTAATACCATACCTTTTTGCAGTGTAATTTTAAATTCAAAAGCTCTTTGAGAATTAAAACGCCTTATTCTTTCTACACCTAAAACTTCCTTAGTATCAAATAAATTAGCAACTGGAACAGCAAGACCAGTAGATGAATTTACTACAAACTCACCAACTTCTGCAGGGTTTGTTTCCATATTGCCAGTTTCTTTTTCTTCATAAGGTCCGCGTAAAGAAATATCAATAGTTCCTATTTCTGGATCTTTAAACTCCCCTACTTTTCTGCCGTCTAAATATACATCTACTGCTATACCCACTTCTTCAGTAGTAAGTCCTGAAGCCATGATAGCTTCCCTGTCTGGATTAAGCCGCACTTCTGGATATACTGGGTTTGCTGATGGGCTTATCTGCATCTGCACATCTGCCATTTCCTGATATATTCTTGCTTGAATAAGCTGGACAATAGATATTAACTGATCATAATTCATATTGCTTGATACATTCATATTAAACTCATTACCCTGTCCGCCGCCAACTTTAAATAATGGTGACTGAGAAGTTGAGCCGCTAATACCCGGTATTTGGTTTACTATACTTTGCAGTAATGGTTTATAGTCCCCTGCACGCTGTTCATCTGTGCTTGTTAATACCGCCCTTACATTTGTGCCGCCAACAAATCCAAATGTATTAATGCGTGGATACCCATTTAAATCCTGCTGCATATATGGTTCTAACTCTTTATAAAAGAAATTACCAATGTTTCTTCTTTCTGCTAATGATATACCAGGCGGCACAGTAAGTTTTGTTTCTATCATATTTTTATTGCCAAGTGGAAGATAATCCATTTTAGGCATTAAAACATAAGCACTTATTAAAGATACAGCAGTTAAGCAGGTAACAAATATTAACCTTGTGCTGACTTTTGCATTTATCTTATCAGACATACCAACTGTGAAATTAACTACTTTTAATCCAATATTTCCTATATTTTCACTAAAATTTTTAACTTTATCATAAAATTTTGAATGAGAATTAAAATTTAATTTATTAGTTTTTTCATATATTACTTTTGTTGCAACAGGTATTACAAATACTGAGGCTATAAGGCTTAAACCAACTGATGAGCTTACTGCTATTGCAATATCGCCAAAAAGCTGCCCTGCTTCTTCTCTGATAAATGCAATAGGTAAAAATACAGCTATTGTGGTAAGAGTGGAAGCTAAAATTGCACCCCACACTTCTCTTACAGCATCATAAGCTGCTGTAACTGCTTTTTTTCCCATTTTTATATGCCTGTCAATATTTTCAAGCACTACAATAGAGTTATCTATAAGCATACCCACAGAAAATGCAATGCCTGCAAGGCTTATAACATTTAATGTGCGGCCTAAAGCATTCATAATAAAAAATGTGCCTATAATACATATTGGAATAGTCGCAGCAATAACAAGTGTGGAACGGATACTTCTTAAAAATACTAAAAGCACAATGACAGCTAAAAGTCCGCCAGCAATAATATTAGATTTTACTAAACTTACAGCATTTAAAATATATCCACGCTGGTCTGATATCCATATAAACTCTATACCATTGTCTTTTAATACAGTGCTGTTTAATTCATTTATTACTTTTTCTAAATCATTAGTTAAATCTAATATATTATAGCCTGCTTGAGCAATAATGCCTATATTCATAGCATTTTTATTATTATACCTGACAAATGAATCTTTTTTCTCATAGCCATAATCAACATGGGCAACATCACCAAGTTTAAGCCTTGAATTATCACTGCTGACGATTACAATATTTGCTATATCTTCAGGAGTTTCACTTTCCCCCATAGTTCTAAAACGGTAATCTTTTGTGCCATAAGCCCTTGTTCCTGCTGAAATATCAATATTTTCTTTATCAATAGCATTAATAATTTGAGAAAGACTTATATTGTATGCTCCCATTTTATATGGGTCTACAGTAATCTGCACCTGTTTTGACCTGCCACCCCAATACCACATATCTGCAACACCCTGCACACGCTCAATATATGGCTTAATGACTTCTTCAAAGTAGCTTAAATATTCATCTACACTTCTTGGATTGTCATCTCTTGTTGTAAGCATTAATTCAACAGATGCAAATGAATCACTGTCTGCTGAACGGATAGTTGGCTTATCTATATCATCAGGATATCCTTTAACTTCGTCAAGCTTATTAGAAACAAACAGTATTGCATCATCAACATTAACAGATAAATCAAAAGTAAGTTTTACATTACATCTGCCTTCCATAGCAGTGCTTTCAAACTCTGTTAAGCCGGGGATACTTTTTAATACCCTTTCCTGCCTGTCTATAATTTCTTTTTCCATATCATAAGGGGATGCACCTGTCCATGTTGTGCGTATTGTTATCTGTGGATATTCTATATTTGGAATAAGACGGTATGGCATATTTATTGCAGCCTGCACACCAAAAAGCACTACAAAAAATATTGCTACTAATACTTTTATTGGGTTATCTAATGCGTATTTAATCATAATATCAGCCTATTTTAGTTGTTACTACTGCATAGCTGCCATTATAACATATCATTTTTACTAGAATAAAACGAACCCGTTCATCTTTTGATACTTTAAATACTTCTTTTATACTATTTTGCTCAATTACTTCATCTTGTGGAACTAATAAATATGTTATTTTATAACCTGATATACCTGCCTGTTTATTTTGTGCTGATACTGAAAATGGAATAGAAAAAAGAATAATTAAAACTATTAAAAAGTACTTTTTCATAAAAGCCCCATAACACTGACATATATTTTAATAGATTATTACTATTAGTAAAAGTTCAGTAATTTTTCAAGTCTAAATTAAAATATAAGCAGCATTATGAAAGCTTAATATTACATTTTAACTTATAAAATTATCTTAAAGCCCGCATAGAGTTTAGTAATGCAAGTAAAGCAACACCTACATCACCAAATACTGCCATCCACATTGAAGCAATATCAAATAAGCCTAAAACTATAAACAGAACTTTAATACTGAGAGCAAAAATTATATTCTGCCAGATAATTTTTTTTGTTTTTTTAGCAACATTTACTGCATCTACAAGTTTCATTAATGAGTCATTCATTATAACTACATCAGCAGTTTCAATAGCAGCATCACTTCCTGCTGCTCCCATAGAGACACCAACATCTGCCATAGCAAGAACTGGTGCATCATTTATACCATCACCCACATATAATGAATAACCACTGCCTTTATACTTATCTGCAAATTCTTTAAATTTCTCTGCCTTGTCTTCTGGCAGTAAATCATAATAATATTCTTTAATACCAGTATCTTTTAGTATAGTTTCTGTTGCATATTTATTATCGCCTGTTAAAACAGTAATGTTTTTAACACCTGCTTCATAAAGTTTATTGACTGCTTCAACTGTATCATCTTTTAATTTATCGCTTATTATAATGTATCCAGCATATTCTTTATCTATTACCACATGGGCAACACTGCCTAAAATATTACATACACTTTCATCATGTATTGTGTTTGTAAAATGCAGCAGACTGTCATTTCCTACCATAATTTCTCTATCTTCTATAGATACTTTTACACCTCTGCCGCTTATTTCTTCATATTCCTTAATAGAATAATCAATATTTCCTGCATATTCTACAATAGAACGGGCTATTGGATGGCTTGATTTACTTTCGGCAACAGCTGCATATCTCACAACATCATCTTTTGAATATTTACCAAAAGATTTTACTTCTGTTACTGTAAAAATACCTTTTGTAAGAGTGCCTGTTTTGTCAAAAGCAGCAGCCTGAATATTAGATAATGCTTCAAGATAGTTTGCCCCTTTTACCAATATACCTTTTTTAGATGCTCCCCCAATACCACCAAAGTAACCAAGTGGCACACTTATAATTAATGCACATGGGCATGACACAACTAATGCAACTAATGCACGATAAAGCCACTGGCTAAATGAGCCCATATCTAAAAGCGGCGGCACTAAAGCTATTGCAAAAGCTGTAAAAAATACAATCGGTGTATAATATGATGCAAATTTTGTAATAAAATTTTCTGTTTTTGCTTTATTTGCAGCAGCATTTTCTACCATATCTAAAATTTTTGATGCTGAGCTTTCTGCAAATATTTTTTCTACCTGCACTTCAATAATACCAGTTAAGCTTATCATACCAGATAATACTTTATCGCCAGTTTCAGCACTTCTTGGCACAGATTCTCCAGTTAATGCTCTTGTATCAAGAGTTGTTTTTCCTTTTATAACTGTGCCATCAAGAGCTATTTTTTCCCCTGCTTTTATAACTATAGTTTCACCTATATGGATAGTTTCCGGGTCAACTCTGCACTGCATGCCCTCTCTTATAACAACAGCATAATCTGGGCGAATTTCTAAAAGTGACTGAATAGAACGGCGGCTTCTATTAACTGCTAAATCCTGAAAAAATTCTCCAGCTCTGTAAAAAAGCATAACTCCAACAGCTTCTTCATGGCTGCCTATTGCCCAGGCTGCAAGTGTTGCAAATGTCATAAGAAAATTTTCATCAAATATTTTACCATGACGGAGATTTTTTATTGATGATAATATTACATCTTTTCCTGTTATTAAATAGACTATTACTAATACGGCATAACCTATATAAGACATAGGCGGTGTTTGAAAAGTATGCAGCATATAAAGCCCTGCACCAAATGAAGCTAGCAGAATACCCAAAAGTATTAATTCATTTTTTACATTAAAATTTTCTTCCTGCTTTTTCTCATGTATTACTACACCTTTTTCTATTTCATCAATAGTTTCCTGCACTTTATGAATATTATCAGTATCTATCATTAATGTTTTTGTGGCAAAAACTACCTTTGCATCCTTTACACAGGCAAGATTTTTTATTCCATCTTCTATTTTTGCAGCACAAACTGGACAGTCTAAATTTTCAAGCATATATTTTTTCATAATACTACCTCTTTTCATTAATGTGCTCTAACCCCATTAAAAGCACACCTGTAATATGGTCATCATCAAGACTGTAATACACATTTTTGCCTTCCTGCCTTGATTTTACAATACCTGTCTGTCTTAAAAACCTAAGCTGTTGTGAAACAGTAGACTGCTTTAATGATAATGCGGCACATATATCATATACACAAAGCTCCACTTCCTTTAAGGCAAATAATATTTTTATTCTTGTTGTATCTGCAAATACTTTATAAAAAAGCTCCAGTGCCACAAAAGAATATTCAGAAGGCAGGCTTTGTCTTGCTGCACGCACTGCTTCTGCATCACTTATTTTACTTTCATCTACCATAACAACTCCTTTAATCATAACATCATCTCATCATATCATTATATAATGATATATAAATATAAAAG
>CAMWVK010000104.1 GCA_947177675.1 uncultured Mucispirillum sp. | reverse complement strand
GTATTAATATTATATTATATTATACTAAATTATTCAATAATAAATAATTTTGCCTATTACACATTTTTTTCAATTTATTCATTTGACATTTTGTATGCTGTATTATATTCTTTTTTTTATTATTATTTTATGGAGTTTATTATAGATACCGTATATGAGTATATGGCGTTAAAGCATATTAAAGGGTTAAGTGATACTATCATATCTTTAATTATGGAAAAACGCGGCACAATATCAGGCATATTTCAAGAAAAGGCAGATTTCTTTTACGGCTCAAATATTCCAAGTGCTGTAGTTGATAGAATTATTACAAAATCATTTAACGAACAGACTGTTGAAAGCCAAATCAGGCGTGCAGAAAGTGCAGGAATATCTATCATAACTTTAGAAGATGAAAGATACCCTAAAATGCTTAAAGAAGTATATGCACCACCTGCCCTGCTTTATGTACTTGGAAACAGTGAATGTTTAGATAATGTATGCGTTGGAGTTATTGGCTCAAGAAGCTGCTCTCGCTTTTCAGAAAATTTTGCATATAAACTGTCAAAAGAATTAGCAGCTGTAGGCATAACTGTTGTAAGCGGCTTTGCTTATGGCATTGATATTGCAGCCCATAAAGGTGCTATGGATTATGGTGCAACTGCCTGCGTTTTAGGCAGTGGTCTTGCAAATATATACCCTGCTGCACATACTAAATATATTAATCAAATATTAGAAAAAGGCGGCTGTTTAATCAGTGAATTTACTCTTGATGAAGCACCACTGCCACAAAATTTTCCTAGAAGAAACAGAATAATATCAGGTCTTTCAAAAGCTATTGCAGTTATTGAAGCAGGATATAAAAGCGGCTCATTAATTACATGCAGGTTTGCATTAGAGCAAAATAGAGAGATTTTTGCAGTGCCTGCATTTCCTGGCGGCAGAAACAGTGCCACAAACTCTCTTTTAAGGCAGGGTGCAAAATTTTTAGAAACATCTCTTGACATAATTTCTGATTTACAATATGACTTAAAAATTAAGTTAAATGAAAATAACAGTGAAATTGTTAAGAACGATGTAAAATCTCTTGAAATTGAAGATGAAACAGGGCAGAAGATATATAATGCTTTATCTATAGAGCCTTTGTCATTAAATAGTATATGTTTAAAATTGAATATTGATATTGTTTCAGCTATGAGCTCCATAGCCTGCCTTGAACTAGATGGCATAATAGAAAAAGCACAAGATGAAAAATATATAATTAAAATAATATAAATGGGTAGTATTATGAATCTGGTAATTGTTGAATCACCTGCAAAAGCTAAAACTATTGAAAAATACCTTGGCACTGATTACAAAGTAATAGCCAGCGTTGGTCATATTATTGACCTGCCGCCTAATGAATTAGGTGTAGATATTGAGCATAACTTTGAGCCTAAATATATTGTCATAGAAGGTAAAGAAAAAGTTATTTCTTCCCTTAAAAGCAATGCAAAAAAGGCTGATGCTGTTTTTCTTGCTCCCGACCCTGATAGAGAGGGGGAAGCTATTGCCTGGCATATTGCAAGCCAGATTGATAAAAATAAGCCTGTTAAGAGAGTGCTTTTTAACGAAATTACTAAAAAAGGAATATTAGAGGGCATAAATAACCCAGGAGATATTAACTTAAACAGAGTAAATGCTCAGCAGTCTAGAAGAATATTAGACAGGCTTGTTGGCTATATGGTAAGCCCCCTTTTATGGAAACCGCTCCGTTACGGTCTTTCTGCAGGTCGTGTGCAGTCTGTTGCATTAAGATTAATATGTGAAAGAGAAGAAGAAATAGAAAAATTTGTGCCAGTTGAATCTTGGAGCATTAGTGCAGATTTTAATATAGAAAATAAAGACACAAAAGAGAAGGGTATATTAAAAGCCAAACTTGATAAAATAAAAGGCAAAAGGGCAGAGCTGAAATCAGAAAAAGATGCAGAAACTATACTTGCTGAAATGCCAAAAGATTTTATTGTAACAAGTGTGGAAGAAAAGGCAGTTAAGCAAAACCCTGCTGAACCTTTTATAACATCAAGAATGCAGCAGGAAGCTATTAGGAAATTAGGCTTTACTGCTAAAAAAGCTATGGCAGTTGCACAAAGCTTATATGAAGGTGTAGAGCTTGCAGAAGGTCCTGTTGGTCTTATCACTTATATGAGAACAGATTCTACACGCATTTCTCCAGAAGCAGAAAATCAGGCAAAAGAATATATAGAAAATACTTTTGGCAAAGATTATGCTGCAAAAACTAAAAAGGTATCTAAAAAATCAAACACTGTGCAGGATGCTCACGAAGCTATACGCCCCACATCAGTTTTAAGAACTCCAAATGATATAAAAAAATATTTAACTAACGACCAATACAGGCTTTATAAACTTATATGGGAAAGGTTTGTAGCAAGCCAGATGGCAGAAGCCATATTTAACCAGACAGTAGTCCGCTTAACAGGTCTTGATTATGAATTTAAAGCATCTGCTAAAACTCTTGCTTTTGCAGGCTTTACTAAACTTTATCTTGAAAGCAAAGAAGAAGATGTAAAAAATGAAGATGATGATGAAACTACTATTTCATTTAAAATATCAGAAAATACTCCAGCTTTAAGGGATAAAACAGAAAAGAAACAGCATTTTACACAAAGCCCGCCACGATATACTGAAGCTACTCTTGTTAAAACATTAGAGCAGCAGGGAATAGGCAGACCGTCAACTTATGCTGCTATTATCTCTACTATTGTAGAGAGGCAGTATACAGAGCTGCATGATAAAAAATTTCACCCAACAGAGCTTGGAAGAGTTGTAAATAAAGTGTTAATAGAAAATTTTCCTAAAATATTTGAAGTAAAATTTACTGCCAATATGGAAAAAGATTTAGACTTAATAGAAGACGGCACAGAAAACTGGCATGCTGTATTATCAAACTTTTATAAAAATTTTGATAAAGAGTTAAAAGCTGCTTCCACTGGCAGAATATCTGCTAATTTAGAAACTAATAAAAAATGTCCAATATGTTCAAGTGAATTAGTTATAAAAATGGGTAAAAATGGTGCATTTCTTGCCTGTTCTGCATATCCAGAATGTAAGTTTACTTCTAACTTTAAAAGAAATGAAAAAGGTGAAATAGAGCTTGTAGAAGATAAACAGTTTGAGGGCACTGGTATAAAATGCGAAAAATGCGGTGCAGAGCTTGTATTTAAAAAAACACGCTTTGGTGAAGTTATTGCATGCCCAGAATACCCAGAATGTAAAAATATTAAAAACTTTATTAGAACTCCAGATGGCAGGTTTAAAATATTAGAAGCAGGGCATATTTTAGATGAAAAATGCCCAGAATGTTCTAAACCTCTTGCATTAAAATCTGGTAAAAATGGTTCGTTTGCAGCCTGCTCTGGATATCCAGAATGTAAATTTACTGCTAATATTGAAATGAAAGCTAACGGCACTATTGGTATTAAACCAAACACTCCAAATGAAAGTAGCGAAGTATGTGAAAAATGCGGAAAACCTATGGTTATAAAAAGAAGTTTCCGCGGTGCTTTTCTTGCCTGCTCTGGATATCCAGAATGTAAGAATACAAAACCTATTAAGAAAAAAGAAAGCTGATATTTAAGGATAATTTGTGGCAGAATATGATGTTATAATTGCTGGTGCTGGGCTTGCAGGCAGTGAAGCTGCATACTGCTTGGCAGAAAATGGGTACAAAGTGCAGCTTATAGAAATGAGACCATTAAAAACTACTCCAGCACATGAAACTGATAAATTTGCAGAACTTGTGTGCTCTAACAGCTTAAAATCATTAGATAGTACAACAGGCAGCGGGCTTTTAAAAAAGGAAATGATGCTTTATAATTCTTTCCTTATGCAGACTGCTTTTAAATGCAGCGTGCCTGCAGGTGGTGCATTAGCAGTTGACAGGGTATTATTTTCTAATATTATTACTGACACTATAAAAAATCATAAAAATATCACTTTTACAAATAATGAAATAACTGAACTTCCTATAAATACTGATATTCCATTTCTTATTGCAACAGGACCACTAACCAGCGATATTTTAGCAGAAAATATAAAAGAATACTGTGGCGGTGCATTATATTTTGCTGATGCAATAAGCCCTGTGATAGATGCAGATACTATTGATATGGAAAAAGGGTATTTCCTTGGCAGATATGGCAAAGGCGGAGATGATTATTTTAATATACCTTTAACAGAAGAAGAGTATAATACATTTTATGATGATATAATGGCTGCCCCAAAAACAGCTTTCCATGATTTTGAAAAAATATCATATTTTGAAGGTTGTATGCCTATTGAAGTAATGGCAGAAAGAGGCAGACAGACGCTGACTTTTGGACCTATGAAGCCAGTTGGTCTTGAAAACCCAAAAACAAATATCCGCCCTTATGCTGTTATACAGTTAAGAAAGGAAAATAAAGAATGCACTGCATTTAATATGGTAGGCTTTCAGACAAAAATGACAATAGCAGCACAAAAGCAAATATTTAGAAAAATACCTGCTTTAAAGACAGCAGAATTTCTAAGATATGGCTCAGTTCACAGAAATACATATATAGAAAGCCCAAAACATATTTCAAGATACTTTAATTTTAACAAAAATAACAACTTATTTATTGCAGGTCAGATTACAGGGCTTGAAGGATATAATGAATCTATTGCAGGTGGCTTGATAGCATCACTGCAAATATCAAGACTTTTAGAGAATAAACCATTTTTAGATTTCCCTGCTGGTACAGCTTTTGGCAGCTTATCAGAATATATTTCTGGTATTTCTGAATTTTCTAAAAATAAACAATATGTGCCATCAAACTTTCATCTTGGAATGCTGCCACCTCTTGAAAAGAAAGTTCGTGATAAAAAGCAAAAAAAACAAATGCAGATAGATTTAGCATACAAAAAGGCAGAATTATTTTATAAAGAAAATTATGGAAATAGATAACGCAATAGAAGAATTTATAAATTTTGTCCGCATAGAGCGTGAATATAGTGAACACTCTATTACAGCTTATGCAAAAGATTTAAGCGAGCTTTCTATTTATGCTCATGATGAAAAAGTGCCTGATGATGTTAAGTCCCTTGATTTTTTTATGCTTCGCGGTTTTATTACTACTCTTTATGACAGAGAGCTTTCTAAATCCAGTATTGAAAGAAAAATATCCACTATTAAGTCATTTTTTAAATTTTTATACAGACGGGGAATTATAGAAGAAAATCCTGCCCGTATGCTTAAATTTCCTAAAAAAGAAAAATATCTGCCTACTGTTTTTAACATAGATGATATTTTTACACTTTTGGATTTACCAGATAAAACTACACCTATGGGTATGCGGGATGCTTTAATATTAGAGCTTTTATATGGCACAGGCGTCCGTGTTTCTGAACTTGTAGGGCTTGATAGAAGTGCAGTTGACTTAAACGGTATGCGTATTCTTGTTCGCGGTAAAGGCAAAAAAGAAAGAATTGTGCCACTTGCTCCAGAACTTATTTCTCTTATTAGAGATTATTATAAAGTAATGTATGATATTGTTGCAGATAACAGGATAGTAGAAAGCGATGCATTGATTATAAACAGGCTTGGCACTCGCATGACAGATAGAACTGTTAGACGAGTGGTAGAAACATATCTTAAAAAAGCAGGACTTCCACTTGATTATTCGCCTCACTCATTTCGCCATACTTTTGCAACCCATCTACTTGAAGGTGGTGCAGATTTACGCTCTATACAAGAGCTTTTAGGTCATGAATCTCTTGCTACTACACAAAAATATACCCACAGCGATTTAGCTTCACTTTTAAAAGTGTATGATGAGTCTCACCCTATGGCAAAAAAAGATAATCAGTAAAATAAATATTATCTTAATATTTTAAATAAAATATTAAGTATTCAATAAAATTACCCGCCCAGTTGTAAAGGCGGGTATATTTTTATTAATTATTTTAAAATAAGCTTTTTACAAAGCTTTTTGTAAATGTTGATGATAAGTCTTCTGCAATACCTTTTTTATCTGTGCCATAGCTGTAGCCTAATAATTTTATCTGGTCATTCCAGTAGTTATTTTCAGCAGCAGCTGCAGCAGAGCCTAATGCTTTTGCAGTAACAGAAGAATTGATTACTCCACGGTTTGCCATTTCATTGACAGCAGAGCCGCTTAAACTTTCAAAATCTTTCATTCTGTTATCATAATTTGCCACTTTATCATACTGCTCCTGCTGTTTGGAGCTTGCTTTATTTTCTCCAAAAAGAAGTTTATTAAACCCTTCCCAAAAACTCATAATTTTCATCCATTTATTTATTCTCCAATAGTGGAGTATTCTATAAA
>CAMWVK010000103.1 GCA_947177675.1 uncultured Mucispirillum sp. | reverse complement strand
CTAAATTTAATTTCATCATTTTTATAATATTTTTTGATAAATTCTAAAAACGATTGCAATAGATTAAGCAGTTATTTAAGTTCTTATAAAACACATATCATTTAAAGTAAGTTTTTTTTAGAAAAGATTACTTGATTAAGCAGGGCAGCAAGCTCTAAATATAAGGTATAAGAGAGTGCCCAGAGACGGAATCGAACCATCGACACGAGGATTTTCAGTCCTCTGCTCTACCGACTGAGCTATCTGGGCATCACCTGCTCTCATCAGATTTGAGAATATAACCATATATTTTATTTTTAGTCAAGCACTTTTTTTAAAAAAAATATTTTTTTTATTACACTATACTAAAAGCCTTATATAATAATACTATTTGCAGGTTATCACAAAAGTATATCCATTGTTTTATAATATTACTTTACAAAGATACTGCAAAAGAGTAAAGTATATTGTTTTAAATAAAATATTTGGAGTTTAAGGATGCCTAAAAGGGAAGACATTAAAAAAATATTAATTATTGGTTCAGGTCCTATTGTAATTGGTCAGGCCTGCGAGTTTGATTATTCTGGTACTCAGGCTTGTAAAGCATTAAAAGAACTTGGTTATGAAGTAGTGCTTGTAAATTCAAACCCAGCTACTATTATGACAGACCCAGATACTGCTGATATTACATATATAGAGCCTTTGAATATAAAAATGCTTGAAACAATAATTGAAAAAGAAAGACCAGATTCTCTACTTCCAAGCCTTGGAGGGCAGACAGGCTTAAACTTAACAATGGAGCTTTCTAAAGCTGGTATTTTAGATAAATATAATGTGGAAGTTATCGGTATTAACCTTGAAGCAATAGAAAGAGGTGAAGACAGGATTATTTTTAAAGAAACTATGGAAAAAATTGGTGTTGATATGCCTAAAAGTATTCCTGCCTATACTGTTGAAGAAGCAGAAAAAATTGCAAATGATTTAGGCTATCCTGTTGTTGTTCGCCCAGCTTACACTCTTGGCGGCACAGGTGGCGGGTTAGTATATAATGCCACAGAATTAAGAAAAGTTGCATCTAACGGTATTGCAGCATCTATGATTAATCAGGTATTAATTGAAGAAAGTGTTGCAGGCTGGGAAGAACTGGAGCTTGAAATTGTAAGAGACAGCAAGGGGCAGATTATTACAGTATGTTTTATTGAAAATATTGACCCAATGGGTGTGCATACTGGGGACAGCTTTTGTGCTGCACCTATGCTTACAATTAGCGAAGATGTACAAAAGCGTCTGCAAAAACATGCATGGGATATTGCCCATAATGTAGGTGTTACTGGCGGAACAAATGTGCAGTTTGCTCATGACCCTAAAACTGACAGGATTGTTATTATTGAAATAAATCCAAGAACTTCTCGTTCTTCTGCTCTTGCATCAAAAGCTACAGGGTTTCCTATTGCTTATATTTCTGCAAAGCTTGCAGCAGGACTTACTCTTGATGAAATACCACACTATAAATTTGGCACACTTGATAAATATAAGCCTAATGGTGATTATATTGTTATAAAATTTGCACGCTGGGCATTTGAAAAATTTCCACAGGAAGAAGATGTGCTTGGCACACAAATGAAAGCAGTGGGAGAAGTAATGAGCATAGGCTCTACTTATAAAGAAGCATTTTTAAAAGCTATCCGCTCTCTTGAAAATGGCAGATTTGGTTTAGGTAACTTAAAAGAATATAAAGATAAAAGCTTAGATGAATTAAGAAAACTTTTATACCGCCCATCAAGCCAAAGGCAGTGGATAATGTATGAAGCTGTGAAAAAAGGCATGACAATAGATGAGCTGCACAATATTACAAAAATTAAGCATTATTTCCTTGAAGAAATGCAGGAAATAGTTGATATGGAAAATAAAATTTTATCTTATACTATTGTTTCTCTGCCTGATAATGTGCTATACAAAGCTAAAAAATATGGTTTTTCAGATAAATATATTGCAGACCTTTTAAAAACTAAAGAAAAAACAGTTAGAGAACGCCGTCATGATATGGGTATAAGACCTGTATTTTTACCTATAGGTGTATCAGGTGTGCCAAAGGATGAAAAAACTTCCCTTTCAAGTGCATGTTATTATTATTCTACATATAATAGAGATGTTGTATCATCTGAGCCAGTATCAAATGATAAAAAGAAAGTTATGGTGCTTGGAAGCGGTCCAAATAGAATTGGTCAGGGTATAGAGTTTGACTATTGTTCTGTTCATGCTGCATTTGCTATGAAAGAAGCAGGGTATGAAACTATTATTGTTAACTGCAACCCAGAAACAGTGTCTACTGATTACGATACATCAGACAGGCTTTATTTTGAACCGTTGACTGTAGAAGATGTTATAGAAATATATAACTACGAAAAACCAGAAGGAGCTATTGTTCAGTTTGGAGGTCAGACTCCATTAAATATTGCTAAAAAACTTGAATCAGCAGGTGTTAAAATGCTTGGCACTAAACCAGAAGTTATTGCATCTGTTGAAGACAGGGAACTTTTTGCAAGGCTTATGGACAAGTTAAATATTAAAATGCCTGAAGCTGATACTGTAACAGATATAACTTATGTTGAAAGTGCAGCTGCAAAAATTGGCTATCCTGTAATTATCCGCCCATCTTATGTACTTGGTGGCAGAGGTATGGCTATAATACATAATGAAAGCGAATTAAGAGAATATTTAGCTCAAGATATTGAAGTAAGCAGCAGTAAGCCACTTCTTATTGACAGATTTTTAAATAATGCTCTTGAGTGTGAGGCAGATGCTCTTTGTGACGGCAAGGAAGCATTTGTACCTGCTATTATGGAGCATATTGAGCTTGCAGGTGTTCACTCTGGTGATTCTGCATGTGTTATTCCGCCAGTCCGATTAACAGAAAAACAGCAGGAAACAATAGAAAGTTATATGAAAATAATAGCTGTGGAACTTGGTGTTGTTGGTTTAATCAATGTGCAGTTTGCTGTTGAAAATAATGTTATATATGTGCTTGAAGCAAACCCTAGAGCATCAAGAACTGTGCCTATTGTTTCAAAAGTAACAGGTATTCCAATGGCTAAAATTGCAACATTATTAATGGAAGGCAGAAGCCTTGCATCTTTTAATCTGAAAAAACCTGCATTTGATTTTTATGCAGTAAAACAAGCTGTTCTTCCATTTAACAAATTTCCAAATACTGACCCAGTTTTAGGACCAGAAATGAAATCAACTGGTGAAGTTATGGGTATAGCAGATACTTTTGATTATGCTTATTATAAAGCTGAAGAATCTGCAGGGCTTTGTATGCCTTTAAAAGGAACTGTGCTGCTTTCATGTGATAAAAAAGATGATAAACTTTTAGAAACTGCTAAGATTTTAGATAAAATTGGCTTTAAAATTGTAGCTACAAGAGGAACTTATACATTTTTACAAGAAAATAATATAAAGTCAGAATTTATATTTAAAGAAAGCGAAGGCAGACCAAATATTACAGACTTAATTATAAATGGAGAGCTTAATTTAATTATTGATACTCCAGGAAGCAAATCATTAAAAAATGATGGTGCATTAATTAGAAAAAGTGCTGTAAAATATGGTATTCCTTATGTAACAACAATTGATGCTGCTATTGCTGCTGCAAATGGTATAAAAGCCGCTCAAAATGCTGTGAGCCGATTAAGAAGCCTGCAAGAAATTAATAAAAGAGGCTGAAAATGCAAAAAATTTTATCATGTAAAACATTTTGGTTTGCAGCTGCATTAATATTATCTATAATAACCGATTTTCCAGCTATTGGGCTTATTATTGGTATTGCAATTGCATTAATTTTTGGCAATCCTTTAAAAAGTGTTACTGGTAAAATATCCAAAAAGTTACTGCAGACTTCAGTTATACTGCTTGGCTTTGGTATGCAGATAGGTGTTATATTAAAAGTAGGCTTTGCTTCAATAGGTATTACTTTTACAAGTATTGCTGTTACAATTATTGCAGGGCTTTTACTTGGCAGATTTTTTCAAATTGAAAGAAATTTATCTATATTATTAACAAGCGGAACTGCAATATGCGGCGGCAGTGCGATTGCAGCTATGGCTCCAGCAATCAATGCTTCTCAAGGACAAACTGCAGTTGCAATGGCTGTTGTATTTTTATTGAATGCACTTGGGCTTATAATATTCCCGCCACTTGGTCATCTTTTAGGTATGGATGAGGCTTCTTTTGGATTATGGGCAGCAATAGCTATTCATGATACATCAAGTGTTGTAGGTGCTGCTGCTCAGTATGGTGCAGTTGCTGCTGGTATTGCTATTACTGTAAAATTAACAAGAGCATTATGGATATTTCCACTAGCTTTTAGTGCAGCAAAATTTAATAAGTCAGAAACTAAGCCACCTTTCCAATGGTTTTTAATAGGTTTTTTAATGGCTGGGCTTATTACTACACTTTTTCCTGCTGGTAATGAAATATGGCATTCATTATCAACATCAGGCAAACATTTAATGACAGGAACATTATTTTTAGTTGGTGCAGGGCTTACTATGGAAGAATTAAGAAAAGTAGGGGTTCGCTCTCTGATTGTATCAGTTATCCTGTGGATAATTATATCAATAGTATCTTTTGCAGCTATTGATATGGATATATGGTATATATCCCCTGAAATATTAAACTAATGACAGGTAGATAGTTTATTATGCAGACATTAAATCCTTTATTATTAGCACTAATGGCAGGACTTTTTACATGGGCTGTGACTTCAGCAGGTGCTGCATTAGTATTTTTATTTAAAGAAATAAACAAAAAAACATTAAATATTATGCTTGGATTTGCAGCAGGTGTTATGGTTGCTGCATCATTTTGGTCGCTTTTACTTCCTGCAAAAGAAATTGCACAGCAGGCAGGAATAGTTGAATGGCTGCCAGTCGTTGTTGGATTTACAGCAGGTGGGATACTTCTTATGATTATGGATAAAGTGCTGCCCCATTTACACCCTAATTCAAAGGACGGCAGCCCTGAGGGTTTGCCATCTCACTTGAAAAAAAGCATACTGCTTGTTTTTGCTATTACTTTACATAATATTCCAGAAGGATTTGCTGTTGGTGTTGCATTTGGTGCTATGGCAAATGAAGGTGTTACTTTTGCTGCTGCAATAGTTGTGGCATTAGGTATAGGTATCCAAAATCTTCCAGAAGGTGCAGCTGTTTCAATACCTTTAAGAAAAGAAGGTTTTTCCCGTAGAAAAAGTTTTATGATAGGGCAGCTTTCTGGTGCAGTTGAGCCTGTTGCTGCTGTGCTTGGTGCTTATTTTGCTATGAATATGACATATCTTTTGCCATATACATTATCATTTGCAGCAGGTGCTATGATATATGTTGTTGTAGAAGAACTTATTCCAGAGTCTCAGTCAGAAGAACATTCACATGGAGCAACAATTGGCTCTATGGCTGGATTTTTATTAATGACATTTTTAGATATAGCATTAGGGTAATTTATTTTTTACCTGAAATAACAAGCCCTAAAATAATAAGGATTATACCAGTAAAAGAGTAGAAAGTTAATTTTTCATCTAGTATAATAATTGAAGATATAACAGTCATTACAGGTATGAAATAAATGTAAATACTTGTTTTGACTGTTCCTAAAAATCTGACAGCCTGTGACCATGTTACAAAACATAAAGCTGATGCACCAATGCCTAAAAATATAAGGTTTAAGACATTTTTAGGTATAGTAAATGCTTTTATATCTAAACTTATTCTAGTCCATAATAAGTATGGCAGAGTAAACATAAGACCGTAAAAAAATATTTTTCTTGTAGACTGTATTGGATGAATATTTAAAAAGCTGATTTTTTTTATAAAAAGAGAATATACTGCCCAGGAAACAGCAGCAAGCAGAGCTAAAATATCACCTGCTGGGTTTAGTTTAAGCACGATGCTTCCGTTAAATATAATCATAGCTGCACCGCTTAAAGCTAAAAATATACCTGCAAAAAAAAGTGGTTTTAATTTTTCATCTTTTAAGAAAATATATGCTAATAAAGCAGAAATAAAAGGGGATATAGAAACTAATAGTCCCACATTTGATGCAAAAGTATATGAAAGAGCAGTATTTTCAAGAATAAGATATAAAAATATCCCAAAAAAACCTGCAAAGATAAAAAGCAGTTCATTTTTAATATTGTATATTGGAGCAAATTTTGGATATATTATAAATAATGCTGCAAACCCAAGTGAAAATCTTATAAAAAGAATTTCTGCAGGGGTGAAAGATGCCAGCAGTATTTTTGTAGATACAAAAGTTATACCCCAGATAAATACAGTTCCAAATGCTGCTAAATGCCCAGTTAGTTCTTTAT
>CAMWVK010000102.1 GCA_947177675.1 uncultured Mucispirillum sp. | reverse complement strand
GCCAATATTATTTGATGAAATTATTATAATATCTTTATTTACTGTTTTTACAACAGCTTCATGCTCCCCATCAGGTATTAATTTAACTTCATCTTGGACTTTAAATGTGTTATTTTTAACATCTAATACAATGCTATTCAGCTTTACAGCTTTTACTTCTGCTTTTTTACTGCCAGCTTTTCCTAGCTTTGCAGAATTATTAATAACTACTTTGCTTCCTGCAGCATATCCATTATTTTTTAATGAAATTATACAAATATTGCCATCTACTGCAGTAACTACTCCATTTGATTGGCCTGCTGGGGCAAGATATACTTTCTCATTTTCCTTGAAAGTATTTTTTTCAACTTCTAAAATTGTGCTGTTATACTCAACAGCAATTACTTCAGCCAAAACAGTATCATCTGCTGCATATGCAGATAATGATGCTGTAAACACTGATACAAATATTAAAATAAATTTTTTCATATTTCACCTCTTTATTTTATTCAGGATTTATCCTGTTATTTTTCATAATCCCATTTTGGATGTTTTAATGATGCCTGCTCTCTTTTTAATCTGCCTGTAAACATAGATGATATTAGATATCTATTTGCAGGAAGCAGTAAGAAAAATATATGCACTGCAAAAAATATAACAAATAATGCTGCTGTAATATGGTGCATATACCACAATTCTTTAATTAGTAAATTGCTTCTTACATCTGGATAAAAATAATAAATAATATTACTGATGCCGCTTAATGCAACTAAAATGCAAATTATACCGCAGAATGTATATACTGCTCTCTGCTCTGGCAGAAATTTGCCCTGTGGAGCAATCTTAATATTTTTTACAAAAAAACTCTTAATTACCTGCAGCCCTTCTTTAATATCACCTTTTTTCATAAGTGCATCAAAGCCTGTAAAAAACCGCCTTATAATGTGCAGCATTAAAAATAAGGTAAATGCGATACCAATATAAATATGCAGGCTTTTATCCTGCATTTCATGGGTTGCATAAAGCATAATGCCTGATAAGGCAATACCCCAGTGCTCAATACGAGTTATTGTAGAGTGTCTTAATACTGTTTCCATATTTCCTCCATTCAAAATTTACTCAAGTCAAGTTTATATGCAGACAAACCAACACATAAACCTTACTTAAATCAGTTTTTTATGTGTATAAAACATTACTCGTGTAATGTTTTATAAAATATATATAACATCAAAAATTACTCAAGTCAAGTTTTTTTATTGATTTTTTTTTTAAAATTATATAATTAATATATATAATGTTCTATACAGATGGTTGGGGGGGGGAAAATGTATCATGGTACAAACAAAACAGCTTTAAAATCGCAGAAAAGAATATTAGAAGCACTGCTTACTTTAATGGAACAGGAAGAATATAATAATATAACAGTAAAAAATATTTGCAGGCAGGCTAATATTTCAAGGCAGACTTTTTATTATCTTTTTGAATCAAAAGAAGAAATCGTTATATACTACATTAATTCATTTTTAGGTGAAATGGAGCAGTATATTAACGATAATAACATAATTTCAATATATGACTTAGTATATACATACTTTAAAGCAATAGACAGTAATGAAAATATTAAAAAATTTATATCTATCATTAGCATAACACCAATATTTGTAAATATTTTACTAAAATTTATGGCAAAAATACATATTATTAAGACAAACAGACAGGCAGATATTTCAGATTATTATGCACATAACTTCGTATCATCTGGTTTACACAGCATTTTCCTGTTATGGATTAAAAATCAAAAAGAAATTCCACTAAAAGAACTTGTTGGGTTAGTAGAAAATATTTTGCAGGGAAAAGTATTTGAATAAAACATTACCTTTATTTTTACTTGAAATTTCCTTATAAATATTGCATATTAATACCACATTTATATGAAATGAGGCGTTCTTATGTTTGGTTTAAGTATGTGGGAAATTGCAATTATTGCACTTGTTATATTATTTGTTGTTGGTCCTAAAAGACTGCCTGATGTTGCTAAATCTATAGGCAAAGGCTATGGAGAGTTTAAGCGGACATTTAATGAAATGAAACAGACAGTTAATGTTAATGATAATAATATTAGAACATCAAGCAGAACTAAAGAAACAAATGAAGATAAAATACAGTCTTATGCTGAGCAGTATAAAAGCCAGTGGGAAGATAAATTTGAATCAAACCCTGATGATAATCCAAAACCTACAAAATTAGAAACAGCAGCATTAGAAAATGCTTCTAATAATACAAATACAAATACTAATAAAATAGAAGAAAATAAAGGTTAATATAGTGTCAAACAATGTAAATATAAATAAAAAATCTAAACAGGTGCAAAAAGAATATCCACTTATTGAGCATTTAGAAGAAATAAAAAAACGCTTAAAATACATTATTTTAGTTTTAATAGTGCTTTTTATTGCAGGTTATTCACAAGGGGAAAAACTTGTGCAGATTATACAAGCACCAATACTTGCTGCTCTGCCTGAAAATGCCACTATGACTATGATAGAAATTACAGAAATGTTTTTTGTGGAAGTAAAAGTTTCTTTTATTGCAGCTTTAATGGTATCTACTCCATTTATCCTTTACCAGTTATGGCTTTTTATTGCACCAGGGCTTTATATGCATGAAAGAAAATATATATATGGCTTTGTGTTTTTTGCTTCTATTCTTTTTGTGCTTGGGGCATCATTTGCTTATTTTATAGTTTTTCCATTTGGATTTAAATTCTTTTTAGGTTTTGCTGCAAATCCTGCATATAATGTAGATGCAACACTTTCTATGGCAAGCTATGTGTCATTTGTTGTGCATTTAGTGCTTGCATTTGGTATAGTTTTTGAACTGCCTGCAATAATATTTCTTCTTGCAAAAATAGGTGTAATTAATGATGAAATGCTTATAAAATACAGAAGATATGCAATTGTTGCAGTATTTATATTAGCAGCAGTTTTGACACCACCAGATGTTGTATCTCAGCTTGCAATGGCACTGCCTTTACTAATGCTTTATCAGCTTAGCATATATATTGCCAGAGTATTTGGCAGAGAACCAGAAAATATAAAAGAAGTAGCAATTTATGAATAAAGAAACAATTGATAAATTTGGAAGACAGCTTAAATATTTACGCATATCAGTTACAGACAGATGTAATTTTCGCTGTAAATACTGTATGCCTAATAATAATTTTGAAATGCTGAAATGTTCTGATATATTAAGGTATGAAGATATTCTTTTTGCCAGCGAAGTTTTTGCATCTCTTGGTGTAAACAGAATACGCATTACAGGCGGCGAACCACTTGTGCGTGAAGGAATGTGCCGGTTTTTAGATAAACTTACTAAAATAGAAAATATTCAAGAAGTAATGCTTACTACAAACGGTGCATTATTAGAAAAATATGCTGAAGATTTATATAAAGCTGGTGTTAAAAGGCTTAACATAAGCCTTGATTCTCTTATACCTGCAAAAAACAAATATATCACAGGTGTTGATAAAACAGATGAAGTGCTTGCAGGTATAAAAAAAGCTGCAGAAACAGGTTTTGCTCCTATAAAAGTAAATTCTGTTATTATTAGAGATTTTAATGATGATGAAATTGTTAATTTTGCAGAACTTTCTGCAAAATATAATATTATATGCAGGTTTATAGAATTTATGCCTATTGGTAATTCTGAAAACTGGAGTGAAAAAAATATTGTATATGGCGATGAAATTATAAAACGCCTTAAAGATTTTGAACCACAGGAAATGCCCAGAGATAAAAATTCTGGTCCTGCTGTAAACTATAAGCTTAATAATGGCGGTATTATTGGTATTATTACCCCTATTTCTAAACACTTTTGTTCAGAATGTGATAAACTGCGTATTACTGCTGATGGCAAAATAAGACCATGCCTTTTATCAGATAATGAAATAGATATTAAAGAAGCTTTACGGATAAGAGATAAAGAATTGCTTGTAAAGCAGATTATGCAGTCATTAAATATAAAACATGATGAGCATAGTATTACTATTGAGGAGCAAAATCATGATTTTAAACGGACAATGTCTAAGATTGGTGGATGAGCCTGTTAAAACAATAAATACTGATATTAATTGTGTAATTGATGCAGTAGAAAGCAGCCCTTTAATGAGCAAAAGTCTTTCTGACCTTATAAAAGAAAGCAGTAGTATTTTATTTATAGCAAGCCCTGATATAAATATAGAAATTTATGATTATACAGCTGATTTATGTTATGGCAAAAATTTTGCAGTTATTTCTGATAATATACCTGTAAAGTATATGCAGTATCAAACAATTTTTAACCAAAGCCTTATAGATGATTATGTGTTTTTTGGTGCATGTGCAGGCAGAGCCCCAATGCTTGTAAATAAAAATATATATGATTATGATTTAGTTATTTCTGCAAGCAGTGTAATAATGAATGCTTATGCTGGTTTTTTAGGAAGTGTGACTACTCTTTTTAATGCAGTCACCGCTCCAAAAACTGCTGCATCAGTTATAAAATATGCCCTGCAGGACAGTCTTTATAATGTGCATAAACTTTCAAGCGGTTTGACTATACGAAACCCTGTTTATGAAAGCATACGGGAAGGACTTATTACAGCAGGCAAAGCAATACACTCATTTTCAATAAATATACCAGTAGATTATGAAAACATAGATAATATACATAAAGAAGTTTTTGCAGGAGATACTTTTATAAGCCAGATAGAAGCACAAAATATTATACTTGATAAACAAAAAGCTCAAACTGTGCCATATCTTTATGACGGATTGAAAATAGCAATGCAGTGTTATAATAATGTTGTTTATTTTATTACACTAATTGAAAATGCGTGCAAAAAATTATCAAAAGGCGGCAGACTTCTAATTGATATAGATAATATTCATTCTTTTGGAAATAAAGTATTTCAAGAAATATTTTATCATAATACATTATCAGAAATAGCAGATAATGTTAATGAAAGCAACTATATGGAATCATTTTATGCTTTCATATTAAAATATTACACTTTAAATTATCATATTGCACTGCCTGAAAATGAAAAGCTTAATGCAGCATTTATTCAAGCAGGGCTTAATCCATTAAATGACAATGAATTAAGCATATTTTTAGACAGCTGCTCAAACAAAGGTGTCATATAAATGAATAACAAAACTGTATTAATAGTAGATGATGATAAGGAAATTTGCGAACTTCTTAATATGTTTTTGACCCTTGAAAAATACAATGTGGTTTCTGCTAATACTGGTATGGAAGGACTTGAAAAATTTCGCAGTGATAAATTTGATGTTATCCTTTTAGATATATCTCTGCCAGATATAAATGGTCAGCAGCTTTGCAGGCTTATCAGGCAGGAAAGTGATATACCTATTATCATGGTATCAGCTAATGACAGTGTTTCAGATAAAGTTATATGTTTAGAATATGGAGCAGATGATTATATTTCAAAACCTTTTGAAAATATGGAGCTTATTGCAAGAATAAAGGCTGTTTTAAGAAGGTCTGATAAACATATAGAAATGCATGCTGGCAGTGGAAACGATATTATTTGCTTTCAAGGTCTGAAAATTGATTACTCTAAAAGACATGTTACTACAAGTGAAAATGCTCCATTAAACCTTACACCTAAAGAATTTGAACTGCTTGTATATTTTGCCCGTCATGCTGGTGAAACATTAAACAGAGATGCTATAATAGAAGACTTGTGGGGGAAAAATACTCTTTACAGATGGAGCAGAAGTTTAGATGTTCATATACAAAATTTACGGCAGAAAATAGAAAAAAATCCTAAAAATCCTTCAATTATACAGACAGTTTCAGGTATTGGATATAAAATTACAAAGTAGAATAACAGGCAGTATATGAATAAATTATCACTTATCTTTATAATATCTATTTTGCTTCCATTTTGTTCTTTTGCTGTATCAAATACAGATATATACAGCCAGCAGCATATTTCTGGCACTTTTGTTGAAAGTGGATATGCAGATACTCTGCTGCAAAAAAATGCAAGAAATACTGTTATTGATATAGTTTCAAGAAATGTTATTAACTATATTCTTGATAATACAGACCCTGATACTGCAAAAATATTAAGCATAAATATGCCTGCTGATATTCAAATATGTGATGATGAGTATAATACAAATATAGATAACGAAATGAGCCTTGATTTAGCTGATAATATACTTAATTTATGCAGGGAAACACTTTATAGTGAAAATTTAGCTTATATTATTAAAGAAACAGCAAATATAAGTAAAGGTCAATATTATATTCTGCTTGAAAATATATTTAAAAACCATACAAAAGAATTTTTAAATATGAAAAACTTTAATAT
>CAMWVK010000101.1 GCA_947177675.1 uncultured Mucispirillum sp. | reverse complement strand
ATGTAGGTGATGATAAATCTCCTGCTGCAAACCCACCAACTGATGGAGACTCCGTGCAAGTGTCAATAAAAGAGTTAAAAAGAATTGCTGGTAAAATTATCTCTGGAGATGAAACTGGCAGTAAAATTGATATAAATATAAAAGGTGAAATAGGCGAGCTTTTAAGGCTTATTATGGATACTAAAAACAAAGTTGATGAAGTAGACCCTTTGCTTGAAAAATCTAAAGAAAATCTGCCTAATGTAACATCAATGCTTGAAGGTGTAAATGATGATACAGAGAAAGCCACTATTAACTTAATGGAAGCATCAGACAGTATGGCTGATTTTTATAAGTCATTCATATCTGATATTGATACATTAAAAAAACTTGCTAATAAAGAGCATGAAGCAGAGTTTATGGCTCTTTATGAAAAAATAGTGAGTAACCTTTCAGAAGCTGAATCACTTGGCTTTAAAATATTAGAATCGTTAGAATTTCAGGATATTACAGAGCAAAAACTTCGCAAAGTGATTAAATCTATTGAAGATATGGGTTCAAGAATAGGAACAATAGTTGGTTTTCTGCAGATTAATGATAATAAATCAAGCAGCGAATTTAACAGGAACAGAGAACAGCTGCTTTTAGATTATGGTTTGGCATAAAATTTATAAAAATAATATTTATATATAAAGCCTGAATGTATTCAAGCAGAATTATAAGAATATATTTTCAATAATTTCAAGCTCCCTTACAATTAAGGGAGTTTTTTTGTATATAAATAGCAGGTTTAAATAGTCATAAATATTATATAAAAGATATATAATTTAGATTTTTCGCATTAACCAGAATGGACAGTATGTAGTTAGTGTGTAGAAATAAAATCATAAAACAATATATTCCTATCAACAGTGATACATATACAACATATCAGCAGCTAAGACACTTTATTTCTCTCTTTTATGAATATATATTTTACTGGCTTGTTCAATTTTTTTAGGTAAGTTTAATGATATAATTACAAATAAGGCACCTTAAAATAAGGTGCCTTTTATATTGTTAAGATTTAGGGTTATCTGATTTTTACATTCACTATCTCTTTACCTTCTGGGTCAATAGTGTGAACTGCACAAGCTATGCAAGGGTCAAAAGAGTGAATAGAACGAATAACTTCAAGTGGTTTATCCATTTCTGCAACAGGAAGGTTCATTAATGATTCTTCATAAGGACCTTTTCTGCCTTTGTCATCTCTTGGACCTGCTGTCCATGTAGATGGAACAACAGCACTGTAGTTTTCAATTACACCGTTTTTAATTTTAATCCAGTGAGAAAGCATACCACGAGGTGCCTCATTAAACCCAACACCTATATATTCTTTATCAGCTGGAACTTCTTTTAAATAGTTTACATAGCTTTGGTCTGTTTTGCAGTTATCAAGTAATGTTTCTAAACAGATATAAGCATGGTCAACCATTAATAATGCTCTGACAGCTCTTGCTGCATTACGCCCCATTACAGAGTTAAGCTGCGGAATAGTTACACCAACTTTTGATGCAACAAAATCAACATATTTTTTAACAAGCGGATCCCCAGCCATATAGCCTGCTAATACTTGAGCTATAGGACCAGTCTGAGTCACATTATCTTCAAAACGAGGAGCTTTAGCCCATGAATATTTACCGTTTTCCTGCCAGTCAGTATATGATGGAATTTGTTCGCCATCATAAGGGTGCAGCGTATCTTGTGGATTTTTATACCAGGCATGAGTAGTATTTTCTGTAATACCTTTTCTTAATGCATCGTCTTTCCAGTCTTTAATTTCTCTGAATGTATCACCTGTGATAATACCACCTTTCATACCAAATACGGTTAATTCTGAATTCATTGGAACATCTGGCACTGCAATATAGTTAGGTGAGCATTTACCAAGGTTAAACCAGTCTTTATATACACCTGCAATTGCAATAACATCTGGAATATATACACATCTTACAAAATCAGCTGTTTCATCAAGAAGTTTTTTAATCCATTGAACTCTTTCCATATTTAGTGCAGCCATACTGTCAAAGTTAATTGCAGTAGATACACCACCAACAGTTAAGTTTTGGATATGTGGATTTTTACTACCAATGATTGCAACTGCTTCTGCAATTTTACGCTGATATTCTAATGCTTCTAAATAGTGAGCAAAAGCAAGTAAGTTTATTTCTGGAGTAAGTCTCATATCTTTATGTCCCCAGTAACCAGAGCCATAAATACCTAAATTTTTAGTTCCAACAAAAGCTGCTAAACGGTCTTTGGCGTTTTTCATTGTATTAAATGAGTTTGCTGGCCATGCTTTGTCTATTGGTGAATAAGCTGCAAGGCTTTCTGCGATTTTACCAGCTTTTGCAGGGTCTGCAGATAATGCACTTACAATATCCACCCAGTCTAATGCTGTTAAATGATAGAAGTGAACTATATGGTCTTGTAAAGACTGCATAGTCATTACTAAATTTCTAAGCATATGGGCATTAACTGGAACAGGCACATTTAAAGCATCTTCAACAGACCTGATAGAGCATAATGCATGAGTAGTTGTACAAACACCACAGAAACGCTGAGTCATAGCCCATGCACTGCGTGGGTCTTTGCCTCTCATAATAGTTTCAATACCTCTAAATGCTTGAGCAGATGACCAAGAATTAGAAACTTTACCGCCTTCTACTTCAACATCTATACGCAGGTGACCTTCAATTCTTGTGATTGGGTCTACTGTAATTCTATTTCCATTAACTGGCATATAAATCTCCTTTTTTATAATCTTTTAGGCTTACAAGCCTTTTTAGCATATTATTTATATGCAATTTTTACAGGCTTAAAGCCTAGTGATGATGCCCATGGTTTTCCAGATTAGGAAGCACAGGGGTTAATTTAACAAGTACCATATATCCAAATACTTCTATAGCAATAAAGCTTAAAGTAATTAAAAATTCTGCTACACTTGGAAAATATGTATTCCATTCTGCTCCAGGATTAAAACCTACATTATATACGCCAATCCTGTACATACCACCGCCTATTAAAAGAAGCATACCAATCAAGAATATACCGCTTTCACTTTTAGCATATTTGCATGTTAATATCATAAGTGATGGTACTATAACTAATATAAGTTCAAGCCAGAACCATATTGACTGAGTAGAAAGTGCAAAAGCATGTGACCAGCCGCCGTTTAGAGTAACTGATATAACTCTTACAATAAGCCAGAAACCCACTACAAAAGGAATAACTTTTGATAAATCTACTATTTCTTTTTCAAATGGTCTTTTTAATAATCTTGTAGAAAGAACTGTTTCAAAAGCTGTTATAGAAAAGCCCATTAAATAAGCATTACTCAAGAACAACAGTGGTAAGAAGCCAGTCTGCCACATTGGGTCAAGTTTGTAGCCCATTAATACATATAATGTTCCTAATGAAGATTGGTGCATTGTTGGCAGAGTAGCACCAATTGCAACAATAACAAAAAGTGCTTTAGAGAATCTTTTTTCCCATGTTTTACCAAACTCCACAAGTTTTGGAGATTTAGATTTATCGCTGTCTGCAAATCTTTCAAATACTGCAGGGAGATATTCAAGTATTAATACTACACAGTATGCCATAATACAAAGAGCAACTTCAAAAAGTGCTGAATTAGGATTCATTCTGCTAGGTATAAAAAAGCCGTATGAGTTCCAGTAACGACCAATATCCACCATAACTGAAAGTCCAGCCAGACTGTATCCAAACATACTTGCAAGAACTGCTGACCTAACCATTGCATGATATTTAAAATTATTCATTATATATACTGTAACAGCTAATACATAACCACCGCAGGCAATTGCAGAACCAGTTGCAACATCATAAGAAAGCCAAATACCCCAAGGATAGCCGTTTGAAAGATTAGATACAGGACCAATACCTGCAAAATATCTGTAAACAACAATAGCCATACCTATGCATATTACTGCTAATACAATGAAAAAAGCAGGAGTCAATATAGGGGCTTTATGAATTGCATATTCTCTTTGCTTACTCATTATTAGTCCTCCTCATGTTCATGATGTTTTTTAACATTTTTACGAACAACTAACGATAATGCTGTAAAAAGGGCTATTGGAGCAATACCATATTTATAAATTGTGTGCTGGATGCCTTCTGATTTATAAGCAGTAGCTCTATCACCTATTTTATCAACAGGGAAATCAAGTTTTCTGAAATCAACAGCAGCAATTACAAGCTCGCCTGTCCCGCCATAAACTTTTTCACCAAGAACAGATTCGCCTCTAGCTGTATCTTCATAGTATTTGTTTTCGCCTTTTTCTTTTGATTTATTAATACGGTTGTGAGCAAGAGCAAGCATATCTTCCCTTCTGCCATATAGAACAGCACCTGTAGGACATACTTTTGTACATGCAGTGCCTTTATTAGGATTATCTCTATATACAGCATTGCCTTCTGCATCAATATCAAAATCATTAGTCTTTGGGTTAATTGTTGAGCGACACATATCGCATTTAGTAATTTTTGGATTTGCTCTGTGCCATTCAAATGCTGGTATATTAAATGGACATGCCATTTGACAGTAACGGCAGCCTATGCAGCGGTTAGGGTCATAAGTAACAACACCATCATCTTTATCTTTTTGTAATGCACTTACAGGACATGCAGAAACACAGCCCGGTTTTTTACAATGCATACAATTTTGTTTAATGAAATGAGATTTTTCATTTTCATCAACATATTTTCTTATAATAGTTCTCAGCCTGTAATCAAGACCATTAATGCGTATCCATGGAGCTTGTGTATCAAACTGGTCTTCTTCAGCTAAAACAGGAACAACATCATTATTTTCAATAAAGTTCCTTTCCTCTTTAGGTTTGTTAAGAGTATCTGCTCTATTGACAAAGTTTGTTTCATAGCATGCTACAACACAAGCTTGACAGCCAACACATACAGTTGAATCATAGAATTTAACCATAGTGTTTTCAGCAAAAGGTGCACCCTCATCTGATGCTGCTGCATAAGACGGAGTTAAAGTTAGCACACCTGCTGTTGCTGCAGAGCCTGCTGCTGCCTTTAAAAAATCGCGTCTATTTGTTTTCATCCTCTGGCTCCTTTGGAAGTTTACTTGCAAATACTGCTCCTGCACCAATTGCAGCACCTACAAGACCGCCAACAACAGCTGCTTGGGCAACAGAGGATTCTTTACCTCTGCCTTGTGTTTCAAGTATATTTGAATGTGGTTTAGGTTGAGCCACCTTAGCTAATGAGAATAAACTGTCTTTAAATAGAACTGTGCCTTCTGTACAACCGATACATGGAGAGCCGTTACCAATAGGCCATGCAGCACCATCATTAAAATGGATTATTGAACAGTTAGCATAAGTTTCAGGACCTTTACAGCCCATATGGTATAAACACCAGCCATTTCTATGACCTTCATCTCCAAATTCTCTTGCGAAACGACCAGCATCAAAGTGTGGTCTGCGTTCGCAGTGTTCATGAATTAATCTGCCGTAAGCAAATGTTGGACGGTGTGCTCTTTCATCTTTTTTAGAAAGGTTTGAAATTGCTGGTATTTTTAAACCTTTTTCTGGCAGTTTACCAAAAGTAGCAACATATAAAATAACACCTAATATATTGTATGGGTTAGGTGGGCAGCCTGGGAGTGAAATGTATTTTCTATCTAAATCGTCATCAGACCACTGCATATCACCAGCAAGAATATCAATAACACCTTTAGCTTTTGTTGGGTTTGGTTCAATAGCAACAATACCACCAGAGCATGCACATGCACCAAGAGATACAACAACGGCAGCTTTTGAAGCAGCTTCTTTAAAAGAATCTAATGCAGTTTTACCGCCTACCTGACAGCATACTGCCATATCTTCTGTTGGAATAGAACCTTCTACTACAAGTATGTATTTACCTGCGTGTTTTTCAATAGCATTATGAAGTGATTCTTCTGCCTGGTCACCAGAACCAGCCATTAATGTTTCCTGATATTCAAGATTGATAATATCAAGAACAACTTCTGCAATGCTTGGATGATTAGCTCTTAATAATGCTTCAGAGCAGCCAGTACATTCCTGAAAGTGAAGCCATATTACAGGCGGACGATTATCTTCTTTGCCTGCTTGAGCAACAACTTCTTCAGCCATTGCAAGTGGTAATCCCATGATTGCAGTTGCTGTTGAAACTGTTTTCATGAAATCCCGCCTGGATATCCCGGCGGATAATAAACTACGTTCGATCATACAAACCCCCTGGTGCATACCACATCATATATGGTGCGTTTGCACTTATTTAATTTGAAATATGATATATTCTTATCATGGATAAACCATGTAAAATACCAGCTGTAATATACAAAGATACTTACTTGGTTACTATGAATTATAATAAATATCAGTATAGGCACACACTGATAT
>CAMWVK010000100.1 GCA_947177675.1 uncultured Mucispirillum sp. | reverse complement strand
CATACAATCAGATTGCTAAACCTGTTAAGCCATTTTATAAAAATTCATCCTGCATTTTTTCTAAAAAAACAGCTCATAAGAAATTAAGTCGCAAAAAGAATAAAATAACAGGAAAGTGTCTCTCAAAAGCAGTTATTAGATAATTATGGGCATTCTTACAAAAAAAAAGGGGGTAAACCATGCAAAAATCATTTGACAGCAGTCCAAAGTATCTATTTAATATAGTAAGAAAATTCATATATTAAGGAATGAAATGCTGACATATACTATCCGCAGGCTTCTGATGATGATACCTATGTTTATAGGCATTACTATAATATGTTTTATTGTTATCCATTTAGCTCCGGGAAATGCAGCAGAAATGCGGGCAGCTATGGGGGACAAATATTCTGAAACTGCACGGGCAAAGTTTGAAAAAATGTATGGGCTTGACAAGCCGCTTTATGAGCAGTATATAATATGGCTTAAAAAAGCAGTAGTTTTAGATTTTGGTGAATCTTTTGCAATAGATGGCAGAAGTGTAAAAGAAAAAATAGGCGAAAGAATACATATTACAGTTGGATTAAATCTTTTAAGTATGTTTTTTATATTTTTAATAGGACTGCCGCTGGGTATAATTTCTGCCTATTATCAAAACAGCATACTTGATAAAACTATCACTGTTATAGTTTTTACAGGGTTTGCTGTGCCTGCTTTCTGGCTTGCAGTAATATGTATGTATTATTTCAGCATATATTTAGGCTGGCTGCCTATTTCTGGGCTTTATACAGAATATATTTATGATACAATGAGTGTTTGGGAAAAAATAAAAGATATTGCTGCCCATTTAGTGCTGCCTGTTTCTATTTCAGTTTTTGGCTCCCTTGCAGGTATATCACGGTTTGCAAGAACATCTACTTTAGATGTGCTTCATGAGGATTATATTACAGCAGCAAGGGCAAGGGGCATAGGGGAAGGTAAAATATTATTCAGCCATGCTTTAAGAAATGCTTTACTGCCTGTTATAACTATTTTAGGACTTTCTATTCCGGGACTTATTGGCAGCAGTGTAATTTTTGAATCAATATTCAGCATACCTGGTATGGGGCAGCTTTTTTATAATTCTGTAATGATGAGAGATTATCCTGTTATTATGGGAATATTAGTAATAGGTGCACTTCTTACATTAATAGGCAATTTTATTGCAGATATTGCTTATGCTTATGCAGACCCAAGGATACGCTATGGAAAGAAATAAAATACGATGCAAAATCTTTTCAAAAATAAGTAAGAATATACTGCTTGTAAGCGGAGCAGCTATTGTGCTGTTTTTTATAATAGTTGCTGTATTTGCTCCATTTATTGCACCATTTAATCCAGCACTTACTAACTTAAACGAAGTATTTACTGCACCTAATGGCACATATTTATTTGGCACAGATGCTCTTGGCAGAGATGTATTTTCAAGAGTAGTGTATGGAGCAAGAATATCTTTATTTGTAGGCTTTATTGCTGTTGGTATATCTATAATTATAGGTGTAGTTCTAGGGCTTACAGCTGGATATTACGGCAGAATATTAGACAGTGCTATTATGCGGTTTACTGATATTATGCTTTGCTTTCCATCATTTTTTCTTATATTAGCTGTTATAGCCTTTTTAAAACCGTCTATAATAAATGTAATGGTGGTGATAGGTGTAACAGGCTGGATGGGTGTAGCAAGGCTTGTAAGGGCAGAAGTTATGAGTGTAAAAAACAGGGAATATATTACTGCTGCAAGGCTGCAGGGATTAAGCCATATAAAAATAATGTTTAAGCATATTTTGCCAAATGTATTATCTCCTGTATTTGTTACTGCCACACTGGGTGTTGCAAGTGCTATTTTATTAGAGTCATCATTAAGCTTTTTAGGTTTAGGTGTTCTTCCGCCAACTCCATCATGGGGTAATATATTAACAGAGGGGCAGAATAATATAATTAATGCATGGTGGCTTTCTCTTTTTCCGGGTATTGCAATAGTGCTTACTGCTCTTGGATATAATCTTTTAGGTGAAGGTTTAAGAGATGCATTAGACCATAAAAATAATAAATCAGATATTAAGAGTTAAGTATGAAAAAAATAATATTATCAATATTTTCAGCAGTATTTTTATTTTCCTGCGGTGATACAGACATAGAGGTAGTATCCTATGCAGATTATTCAAATAATATATCATATAAAGTGGGAAGTCCCAGAGATAAAAGGCTTTCGTTTTTTGATGTTAATGAATTTAAACAGATAAGAACTATTCCTAATAATTTATCACGGGGGGGGGATTTATATGGCAGAGTGCAGTTTGCTCAAACTCATACTATTGACCCAAATAATAATGAAGATAGAAAAGAGCCATCATTAATACCATATAGAGCAGCACTTTTACTTTTTACCCCACAGGAAGAATTAGATGAATTATCTGTAAAAGTGAGTAATAGAAAAAATACTTCTGTTTTTAAAATGAACCCACCAATTAATATGCCAAAATCTGATTATATGGATAAAAGCGGAACTAAACCAGATATTACTTATTCCAAACGCTCTTGGAGTGTGCAGCTGCCTTATGATTTTGTCACTCCTGAAATGCAGCTTGATTTTACAGGCAAAACAAAATTGCAAGTTCAATTATCAGGCACTCTTTACGGTGATGATATAGAATTTGCAGCACCGATAGAAGCCGTATTTCTTTTTATAAGGCTTGGTATGCTTACAGATAATGTTGCAACAGGTTCACATTCAACATCTCAGGCTATGACCTATGATATAGCTCATGGTATGCAGGAATATTTTCAAACAGTGCCTTTTGCAAGGTTATTTCATGGATATTATGAAGACAGAGTGCTGAAAAAAGTAATCATTAGTAACGGAACGATATATGAGAATAAAAGCGATTATGTGGGAGCCGATTATTACAGCGGTGATATGCGTGAAAATGTAGCAAAAGCACAAGTGAGTGTGGGTATAGATTTGGCAAACAAAGGGGTTGCAAGCAGTCCATTAGACCAGTCCCACCAGATAGACCATGATATGTTTTATTTTACAGTGCATCATGCAAAAGGAAGATATACTAACAGCGAAGGTAAGCCTGTAGATGTGCCACACGGTTTAAGCGGCGGCAACGGAATAGGCACTCTTGTTGATTCTACTGGTAATGAATTCAGCCATGAAGTAGGACACGGTTACGGTATGGGGCATTTTCCTTTTTTAGATGACGCAAGTGATGGTTCTGTGCATGGTTATTCAACATCATGGGGTTATGATGCTTATAAAAACAGAATGAGGGCAAATGTGGCTTGGAACAGCACTCCGCAGCCTGTTATGTATCAGGATAAATGGTATATTACACCTTTTCAAAATTATTACGGCTGGAACAGGGATTGTATGGCAGGCGGTGTTGCAGATAGTGCAATATCACGATATACCCATAACACTGCAAGAAGCACAAGGAAGGTGCAAAAAAATTTAGAAAATAGATATTTTTTAAGTGATGATAAAAATGATAATGGCGAATATTATTATATTGGCTGGGATAAAAATGCAAGAGAATATAAACAGGCAACAGAAGCAAATTTTATTAATAAAAGAATAAATCCAACAAAAAAAGGTGTGCCTGTTATCACTATTTTAGGCGGTTATGACCCGCAAAGCCCGTATAATGCAGTGCTTTATCCATATTTTAGAGGAAACTGGGGCAATGTATTCAATTCTATATTTAAAGATAAAGATGAACTACCTGATAATGCCACATCATATTTAAAAATAACATATTATGATAATAAGACTGATAAATATGTAGTGCTTAATGATAAAAGATATGAAGAAAAAATCATTAATAAGCTGCATGTTAATATTGCAGAAGAAGATAAGCCTAAACAAATTACACTCTATGTAAATAAGGTTGAAAAAGGCTCTACAATAATAGAAGAGACAGTATATACTAATCCTGCTAACAAGCTTCCAAAGGCTGTTGAAATAGGTAAAGAAAATGGTTATCAAGCCGTTATAGATAATGATACCATATTTCTTAATGACAGTCTGGCTGATAAATCTGTTGATAATTATATCCTTTCTTCAAAAGAAAAAGAGCTTATTGAAATTTTTGAAAGATATAAAGCATTAGATAAACTTAATGCAAATCCAAAAAAAATTGCAGATGATTATCTAAACAAGAAAAACAGTGCAGATAAGGTAAATATGTTTATAGATAATAACTATATAAGCCTTGAAAATAATGATATATCAGCAAAGGAAAATTTAAAAAAGCTTTTGGCAGAAAACGGGCTTGGCACGGTGGTATTTAAATTTAATCAGGCGGAGCTTAATGGTAAATGTATGGAGATATATCAGTCAGAAACAAGCAGCCATGCTGTCAGGTTATCGCCTGAATGTAATGAAAGCAAAGAGCAGAGGTGGGCGATAGATAAATCAGGACGAATTCATTCAGCTCTTTATCCCGGATATTGTTTGGATATGAAAAATATGTCTGTTTTACAGCTTTGTTCAGACAGTGCAAGCCAGCAGTGGAAAATAAGAAATCCTGAAAGTATTGCAAGTGGTGTTTTTTATGAAAATGCAGGAACAGCTGGAAAATGTATTGATAACAGCGGTGGTAATTCTGATAAAATAATCAGTTATACCTGCACTAATGGCAATAATCAAAAGTTTAAAAATAAAATAACAGAAGATGAAAATTTATATTTAAGCTTATTTGACGGCAGTTTAATAGAAGAAATATGGAAATATATTCCAGCAGAAAGTGCAGGGAGTAAATAATGAAAAAAGTAATTATAGTATTTACATTAATATTTGCAGTTAATATTCCTTTTCTTTATGCTCAATATGGAGACTATTATGATGGCAAAAACAGCTACAGTTATGGAGATATGCCGTCCTCTAAACCTAAAAAAAACAGCAGTCCAAAATATGAGAATAAAAACCATTATATAGGAATATCGCCATCTATATACATACCAACAGGGGAGAATGCTTATATAAAAGATTATACAGGTGTAGGCGGCGGCATTGATGTAAGGTATAAATATAACTTTAATAAAATATTTGGTCTTGCAGGAACATTTCGTTACAACTATGCAGCAGGCTCTGATATTCAAGAATATGCAAAACACAGCACAGACCACCATTTAATAGATTTGCAGTTTTTAGCAGTGCTGCAGTATGATGATGTGAAAGCAACAAAAGGATTTATTCCATATATTTCAGCTGGTATGGATTTGGAAGTATCTGTAATAAACAGTAAAACAGTAACATCAAATTATAAAACAGATGCAGATGGTGCTGTATATCTTATTGATACAATTATAACTAACAAAAATGATACTGCTGCAAATGTGGGCTTTGTTGTAGGTGCAGGGCTTCGCTATGCCTTTTCAAATAATTTTACAACAGGCATTGGTGTAGATTATACACATATTTTTACAAATCATGATTATTCGGGAGTAAGAGTATTTATAGATGCAGGATACAGGTTTTAATTTTTATTTTGGATTACATTGTATATGAGGAAAAATATTATAATTATGTAATACTTTGAGCCTTAAACTAAATATTTAGAATATAAGTATAATTTAGAATTTTAATAATTATTACAGTTTAAACTACAAAAAAAGAACGGGCAGATAAAACTACCTGCCCGCCCTTTTGTCTTTATTACTTATTCACAATGGATAGTTAAAAGTTACTATTCAGCTGAAGAAGGAAATTCTTTTTTAATTTGATTTTCAAGTTGTTCTGTGCTGTCACTTGCTTTTGTCATTATAACGGTAGTTACAGCATCAACAACCATCTCTAAACTCATAGCATTTACTTTTTTACCAACAAGTGTCATATCTATCCTTAATGACCCGTCATCTTGTTTTATTATTTTATATGGACTTTCAGGAAACTCAGTGGAAGTCTCAGAAGGTTTATTTTTTGCACTGTCATAATTCCAGCCTCTTACCCCTTTACCTTCATAGTTTGCAAAATCACTTGTAGGATAATATTCTGTATATTGGTATTTATCAGCTGGTGCAAAAGTATCCATTGCCTGTCCGCCTAACTGAACCCTTGAAGTAATACCTAATTGCCCATCTGCATTATTTATAACTACAACACCATCTAAAAGTTCAGCTGTTCCCTTATCATTTTCATCCGTAGGTTGGCAACTGTTTTTTGGGGATGTTCCACCAAATCCGTTAGGTTCTTCTTTATCAATTATATCAGGATATAATTCTTTTGCTTTAGCACAATCATTAGATACATATAATAAATCCGCCATACTTACATAGAAAGATGCAGATTCATCATTAGGATCACTAGGTTTTGCATTTGTTACCTGTGTTCCAAAAAAAGTTACATTATAAGTGCCGAGTAAATCAGTAGGAAAAGCTGCACCGTCACCACCATTGTCATCATCAGAGCATCCTGCAATC
>CAMWVK010000099.1 GCA_947177675.1 uncultured Mucispirillum sp. | reverse complement strand
AACTACATATTACCTTATGAATATAGCAATTTTATAATAATATTGCAAGGAGAGTTTATGTTTGCATCTTTATCGGTAATGGCAGTTTTTGCATTACTAATCATCTTTTTACTTTTTTCAAGTATTAAAATTTTACAGGAATATGAAAGAGCTGTTATATTCAGACTTGGTCGCTATGCTGGTGTTAGAGGTCCTGGTTTAATTATCTTAATTCCTATATTAGAACAAATGGTAAGAGTAAATATGAGGACTATTGTTATGGATGTTCCTCCACAGGATATTATTACTAAAGATAATGTTTCTGTAAAAGTTAATGCTGTTGTTTATTTTAAAGTGCTTGCTCCAGAAAAATCTATATTAGAAGTAGATGATGTTTACTATGCTACAAGTCAGATTTCTCAAACTACATTAAGAAGTATTATTGGTCAGTTTGAGCTTGATGATTTATTATCAAGCAGGGAAAAAATTAATAAAGAAATGCAGTCTATTATAGATGCTCAAACAGATTCTTGGGGTGTAAAAATAGCTGCTGTTGAAATCAAACATATTGATTTACCTGTTGAGATGCAGAAAGCAATGAGCCGTCAGGCAGAATCAGAAAGGGAAAGAAGGGCAAAAATTATTTTGGCAGAAGGTGAATATCAGGCTGCTGAAAAACTTGCAGAAGCTTCCCGCATTATGGGTGAAAATCCTGTTACTCTGCAGCTGCGTTATTTGCAGACATTGTCAGAAATGACATCAAAAGATAATAATAAATCAACAATTATTCCAATACCTATTGATTTAATAAAATCTATTACAGGTAAATAAATAATAAGCCCTTTTGCTTATAAGCGAAAGGGCTCTTTTATATAAGGAAGTTATATGAGTAACATTTTAGTTGGTGTAACAGGTGGCATAGCTGCTTATAAAAGTGCATATCTTGTTAGAGAATTTGTGAGAGCAGGTCATAATGTAAAAGTGATGATGACTAAAAAGGCAGAAAGTTTTGTTAGTCATACTACATTTGAAGCATTATCATTAAACCCAGTATTAAGGGAAAATAATACTCCCACACCTATAAGCCATATAGATTATTCATCTTGGGCAGATGTTTGCATTATTGCACCAGCTACAGCAAATACTATTGGTAAAATTAATGCAGGTATTGCAGATAATGAGCTTTTATCTACTATACTTGCTTTAAAATGTCCCCTTGTTTTAGCTCCTGCTATGAATACTAATATGTATAGTAACACAATAGTGCAGGAAAATATTAGAAGTTTACAGTCAAAAGGAATATATATGATACTTCCTGCATCAGGTCTGCTTGCCTGCCAGACAGAAGGTGAAGGTAAAATGCAGGATCCTGATATAATTGCTGAAAAAGTTTTAAATATTTTAAATAGTGAAAATGATTTATCTTTAAAAATAGAAAACGATATGCTTTCTGGACTTACTATATTAATTACTGCAGGACCAACAAAAGAATACATTGACCCAGTAAGATATATAACAAATAAATCAAGTGGTAAAATGGGATATGCACTTGCAGAAGAAGCATATAAAATGGGAGCAAATGTTATTCTTATTTCTGGGGAAGTAAATATAAAATCAGATATACCAAATATTCAGAAAATAGTTAGTGCAGAAGATATGTATAATGCATTTCTTTCATTTTATAATGAAGCAGATATTATTATTATGGCAGCAGCCGTCGCAGATTATTTCCCAGTTTATGAAAATAAAAAAATTAAAAAGAATGATAATGAATTAGTGCTGCATCTTCAAAAAACAAAAGATATTTTAAGCTATGCAGGTACTCATAAAAAAGAAAATCAAGTGTTAGTTGGGTTTGCTGCAGAAACTAATAATATGGAAGAATATGCAAAACAAAAGCTTGAAAAGAAAAAAGCAGATATTATAGCTGCAAATGATGTATCACGCAAAGATATAGGCTTTGACAGCATAGATAATGAAATAACATTATTTTTTGCAGATGGCAGTATAACTCATACAGGAAAGCAGAGCAAGCAGGATATAGCTAAAATTATTTTAGCAGAAAGTGCTATACTTCATAGTGAAAAAAATAAATAATTTACATCATAAAATAAGGGTCTTTGTCTATTTTTAACCGCATAGCACCTTTTTTGCATTTATTAAATATCTGCTGTGTAATTATAAGGGCTTTATTTAAATCGCTGTTGGTTACAGATTTTATTAATATTTCATATCTGTATTTGTTTTGCAGTTTTGTAAGAGTGGCATCCTTTGGACCATATATAGTAAGATTTGCTGCTTCTTTTAATGATTTTAAAGTATTTGCTGTAATTTTTGCAGTATTATAACATTCTTTTTGATTAATATAGCTGAAAATAAGTCTTGCCAGTTTTGTAAATGGAGGATATTGAGTTATACTTCTTCTGCTTAATTCCCAGTTATAAAATTCTAAATCAGAACTGTCAAGCATATTAAAGACTGGTGCTTCTGGGTTCATAGTTTGTATATATACTCTGCCACTTAAATGTTCCCTGCCTGCTCGTCCTGAAACCTGCACTAAAAGCTGGTATGCTTTTTCTATTGCCCTAAAATCAGGCAGTGCCATTAAATTATCTATTCCCAAAACGCCAACGAAAGTTACTTCTGGAAAATGAAGTCCTTTTGCAATTAACTGAGTGCCTACTAAAATATTTGCTTCTTTATTTTCAAATTTTTTTAAATTTTTATTTAAAGTTTTAATAGAAGATACACTTTCAGTATCTATTCGTATTATTTTATCTGGAAACATAGATTCTAAAAATTCTTCTACCTTTTCAGTTCCATAGCCATATTCTTTAAATATTTTTGAACCGCATACGGAGCATATTAAATTATTATATTCAGTATTGCAGTATCTGCATAATGCTTTATTTCGTAACTTAAAAGATACAAGTCCAACAGAGCAGTTAAGGCATTCTGCTAAAGCACCGCACTGCTGGCAGTAAAGATATGTAGAATATCCTTTCCTGTTAAGCAGGATAATAGCCTGCTCATTACGCTTTACAACATTTGAAAGCTCATCATATACAGGCTCTGCAATTATAGAGCCTATCAGGTTGGTTGTTTTCATATCAATAATTTTAATTTCAGGCAGAGTGGCATGGTTTGGTCTTTCAGTCAGAGAATGAAGAACATATTTGCCACTTTCTGCATTATAAATAGATTCTACTGATGGAGTAGCACTTCCTAAAATTATAGGTATATTTAAAATGTTTGCATACATTACTGCCATATCACGCAGATGATATGATGGTGCTTCATCCTGTTTATATGAGCTTTCATGTTCTTCATCAACTATAATAAGTCCTATATTTTTTGCAGGCACAAATAATGCACTTCTTGCACCAAGCATAAATTTAGAATTACCAGTTGCAAAATCTGTAAAATGTTTTTTTCGTGCTTTATCTGTAAGTTTATAATGGTATATAGATGGTTCAACACCAAGTCTGTATGCAAGTCTTTCAATAAGCTGCTGTGTTAATGAAATTTCAGGCACAATATACAATACCTGTTTTCCACTGTTTATTACTTTTTTTGCAGCTTCCTGATAAATTTCTGTTTTTCCACTGCCTGTAATACCTTTTATTAAGTGGCAGCAGTAAGTGTTTAATTGAATATTATCTGCTATTTTCTGCTGCTCTTTTGTAAGTATAATTTCTTTAACAGGGTGATTTTTTACAGGTTCAGTTTCTGATATTTCTATATTTAATATTTTTTCTGATAATACACCATGAAGTACAAGCCCTAAAGGGCATGTATAATAAGAAGCAATATTTTTTAAAAAGGTAATATATTCTTTAGAAAAAAGTGGAATATTATCGCAGCACATAATGATTTCTTTACATTCAAAATCAGGCTTTTCTATTTTTTCAAGCACAATACCTGTAATTTCTCTTTTTCCAAAAGGAACAATAACTCTTTCGCCTGTATTTAATAAACCTTCTGAAAAATAAGTATATACTCCTTCTGTTGGAACAGGAAGAAGTATATTATAATATGCTATTTCCATTAAATTTTGCCATTTTTAACAAGCTCTTTAAGTTCTTTTTTAAGAACTTTTCCTGTAGCAGTTAGAGGTATATCTTCTATAACTTTAATAATGCGGGGCAGTTTAAAGTTTGCTAAATGTTTTGCCAGATAGTTTTTTAAATCTTTTTCATTAATCGTTTCATTCTCTTTTGCTTGAATATATGCAGCAATAATTTCTCCCTGTTCAATAGATGGGATACCAATAACTGCAACAGCATTAACTCCAGGATATTTATAAATAACTTCTTCCACTTCTCTAGGATATACATTCATACCTTTAACAATGATTAAGTCTTTTTTCCTGTCTACTATTGTGATATATCCTTCTTCATCAATAGTGGCAAAATCGCCTGTAAAAAGCCATCCATTTTTTATTGCATCATCAGTAGCTTGTGGCATATGCCAGTATCCCTGCATAACATTAGGTCCTTTAATAATTAGTTCGCCAACTTGTCCTGTTGGCAGCTCTATTTCATCTGGTCCTATAACTTTTGCCTGAATATTTGGAAGTGTTATACCAACAGAGCCTTGTTTCTGTTTATTCAGTGGATTAAGTGCAACAACGGGAGATGCTTCTGAAAGACCATAACCTTCAATAACATTAATACCAAATTTTTTCTTAAACTGGTCAAATATTTCTGCAGGAAGTGCTGCACCGCCTGATATATGTATTTTAATAGGGTAGAGTAGTTTAATAAACCATTTTGGCATAGGAGATTTTGCCATAACAGAATAAATTTGAGGCACACCAAGCATAATTGTTGGTCTTTGGAAAATTAATATGTTTTTAAAGCTTTCTTTTTTCATATCCATAACAGAGCGAAGTATAATGAGTGTACTTCCTACACTTATAGGATAAATTATACATGTTGTAAAAGTATAAGTATGGAACATTGGAAGCAGGATTAAGAATTTATCTTTGTGGTTTGCATTAATCATTTTATCACAGCTTGTTGCATTTTCCAGCAAGTTATAATTAGAAAGCATAGCACCTTTTGGATGACCTGTTGTGCCAGATGTATATATAAATAATGCTAAATCATGAACAGATGCTTTACACTCAATAGGTGTATCAGGCATATTGCCTATATAGTCATAAAAATTAAGAGAATTGACTATTTCATTATCAAAAGTAAATATTTCTTGTAATTTTTTGCACTGAACACGGACTTCTTCTACTACTGCTTCAAACTGTCCTTCTGTAATCATAAATAGTGCTTCACTGTTTTCTACAATATATGATGCTTCATGTCCCTTAAAAAATGTATTTATAGGAATAGCAATCGCACCACAGGCAAATACAGCAAATACTGATAAAACAAATTCTGGAGAGTTGCCAAGCATAACTATGACTTTATCGCCTTTTCTAACCCCTTTTTTCTGCATAAAGGCTGCCATTTGATTTATTATTTTAAATCCTTCTGTATATGTATATTTTTTTTCTTCAAAATAAATAAAAGTTCTTTTTGGGAATTTTTTAGTGTTTTCATAAAGCATATTATAAAGATTTCTCTCAAGCATAAAAAACCTCCTGTTTTAAAATAAATTTATCCTATATTTTATTAAATTCCGTGCAAGCCTGCCCATAGGAAGCCCTACAACATTATCATAGCTGCCTTCTATTTTTTCTACAAACATAGAAGCAATCCCCTGCACAGCATAAGCACCAGCTTTATCAATATACTCTGCATTTTCTAGATATTTTTCTATTATTTCATCACTTATCTCTATAAAAGAGACATTTGTAGTATCAGAAAATTCTATATTAATCTGTTTATCTTTACTGTAACAGCATACACCGGTTATGACCTGATGAGTTTTACCAGATAAGGTTTTTATCATATTATATGCATCAAGTTTATTTTTTGGCTTACCATATATTTTACTATCAAGCAGCACAATAGTATCTGCAGTGATGATTATATCTTCTTTACCCAGCTTATCAAATACTGCAGCAGCTTTTTCTTTTGCAATATATAGTGGTATATCTTCTAAAATAATATTATTAGGAACAGTTTCATCAATATCAGCAGGCATAACCTTAAAATCTTTTATATATACTGATAAAAGTTCTTTTCTTCTTGGAGAAGCACTGGCTAAAATAAATTTATAATTTTTCATATTTTTCCCAATTACAAAGTTTGACAATTTTATTGTTATTTGTTAATATTAATACAGCAATATTAAACTTTTTACAATAGTTTGTTATATCATTAATATCTAAAAGATAAAAAAGTGTGGCAAAGCCATCAGCTTTTTCTGTATTTTCTGCTATTACACTTACTGATTTATAGTTATTTACAGGTTCAAAAGTGATTCCTTCAAAAATATGGCTTATATATTTATTATTTTCTGTAAAATATCTTTCATAATTTCCACTGGTTGCAAGAGCCATATTTTCAATATTTATTATGT
>CAMWVK010000098.1 GCA_947177675.1 uncultured Mucispirillum sp. | reverse complement strand
TCATATTTTGTTGAAGCTGATAGTCTTGTATATCTGTATAAAATGGAGCATTTTCTGATAAATCAAGTGTTGTGTCATAAAAATGATTCATAAGCATAAAAGTATTTGTGTTTAAATCATATACGGCTCTGCCTCTTGCAGAAACTAATATTCTGTCAAAAAGCACTGCTTGAAAACCGCCATCATAAAGTCCTGCATTGCCTTTTACATATCCATAGTCAGATAATGGGTCATGAGTGTCAAAATAACCAAATGCTGTTATAAAGCCTGTAAGCTGAAGCCAGTCATTATGGTAAGTCTGACCAACTGTAAAAAACAAATCACGCATATTAAATGTATTAGCATTAATAGAGTATGAAAAAGTAGAAGTTAAATGCACTTCTACAGGGTATTTTTGGAAAAAACCAAGAGATTCATTATCTAAATCTGGCAGCACTCTTTTATAGTCATCTCTAATATAGTCCGGCTTAATATATTGTGGAAGATTATCTTTTTTTTCTGCCTGTCTTGATATGAAAAAATCATAAGCATTAGGCAGGGAGTATTCTGCTGCATAGGTATAAAACGAACTAAATATGCAGCAGAACAAAGCTGCAAGCAGTGTTAATTTCTTCATAAAAACTCCATAATTTAAAAATCTGTTCATAACATAAAACATTAAATAAGTAATGTCAATATTTTTTACCAAAAAATGAAATCTTTTATGAAACAGGGTGTGTATGCTGTTACAAATTATATATTTGACAAACGATATAAAATATAAGATAATAAAGATATAAATAATGGAGAACAATATGAAAGTTGATAAAGAATGGCTGGAAGTTTATAATAAAAAGAAATCTATCATGTGTCCGGAAAATTCTCTTGAAAAATATTTTACTGATAAAGAGATAGCTGGCTGCAAAATAGATACAGTAGAACTTGGAAATATAAAAATCACTTCTGGTGAAATTATAGCATGCGACCCAACAGCATGTCTTGAAAATGGTGTTAGTCATTTTTTTGATGTATTTCCTAAAGGTGAGTTTCCTGTTACTGCATCAATAGTAGTTGATGAAGAAGAAGAGATGGCAAGCTCTATTGCACTTGTCCGCATAAAATTTACAGATAATGTGCCTGTTACATACAGGGAAGCATTATATGGTGATGAAGATTTATCAGAAATAGAAAATCAGGGTGATTTTTTTGGAATAATAGTAGATACTGGTCTTGCTTGTTTTATTGATAGAGATGGCTATGATGTATTAGCTGAAGAACTTACAAAAAGGGAAGAAGCTGATGAAGATTTTGATGCTTATACAGATATTTACTCCATAGAGCTTGAAAAAAGTGCAAAAGATAACCCAAAATATCAGTATCCAGATGGTGACTGGGCAAATTATAATGTAAATGATAAAAATAATGCAGTCCTTTTTTCTTCCCCTTATGGTGAAGGTTACTATCCTGTATATGTGGCAGAAGATAAAGATGGCAATATATGCCAGCTTGTAATTCAGTTTATAGATGTGGAACTTAGTGATGAAGATGATGAGAATTAATTAAAACAAACTCTAATTAACATATATTATATCCGTCTACTTTATATCCCCTAATATGGTAATGTATTAGGGGATATTTATTTTTATCTGAAAGTAAAGCTGTCGTAATATATGTTTTTTATACTTATATTATCTGCTTTTAAGCCTTTTTCTATATTTCTTCTAAACCCGTAAGGTCCACAAAACCATATTGATGAAGATATAATATCAGGAGCAAGTTGTTTAATCTTTTTATATGATATAATACCTTCCTTATCAGTATCCACTGTGATTAATTTGACATTAGATTTGCTGCAAAGTGTATGCAGCTTGTCTTCAAATGGAGATTTACCTGCACTGCTTAATACTAATGTTACATTTTTATTATTTTTATTTAATGACATATATTCAAGTGCCGCAATAAATGGAGTTATACCTATACCGCCTGCAATCCACAGCTGGCTATTGTTTTTATCATCAAAAGTAAATTGTCCATAAGGACCTTCTATATGAACCCTTTCTCCATTTTTTAAATTTTCCATTAATTTGTTAGTATAATCACCACATTCTTTAATATAGAAAGTTAAAATATTATCACTACTGTATGAAGCTATACTAAATGGATGAGATTCAAAAGAAAATCTAAATTTTAAAAATACAAACTGACCTGCTTTATATTCTAATTTATTATCTGTTTCAATTTGTATTTCTATAATACCATTCTGTATGCTTTTAATATTTCTAACTGTTCCCTTATATCTGTGCATAATGCCTGTAAGCTGCAGAATAGTAATCACAGCACATACTGCACTAAATATAACAAATACATGCAGTATAACACCACCTATAGTTCCAACCCAGCCGCCTCTAATAATAGTAGTAAATGCGTGAAAGGCTATAAACAGATAAAGTACAGGTATTAGTTTATGGGTAAGTTGAAAAATGTGATACGGTATTTTTCTATAAGCTGCAATAAAGAAAACCACTATCATAGTAATAAATGCAGGTTCCAAAAACATGTATGATGCTTTATATATTTCTAAAATTGTTCCTGTTAAATGGTTAGTAGAATTGGAGCTTTCTAATATACCTGCTTTTATCAGCATTTTGTTAGTAAAAGATATTAAATAATGTATAAGTCCAAATAAAAAGCCAAGTCCTGCACTAAGTTTATGAAAATTATATGCTTTATCAAGACCACCAAACATATTATTAATAAAAGAAATCCTTGCTGAAACAACAACAGCAGCAGACATTAAAATAATGCCAATAGTTCCTGATAGATACATAATATGTATTCTAAATCCGTAATATGAAGTGCTTGTTAAGAGCCTTTCAAAGCTTGGTGAAAGAATAAATGCAGCCAGTGCTGTAAAAAAGATAAAAATACCATTTTAGTATAAGTTTTCATAAAACCTCCATACAATTTTACAACAAAATATACAATAATAAGTTAAAATAATGTAAGAAAAGAAAAAATTAGTTAAATAATAAAGTGTAGATAAGTTAAAAATGGCGGTTCAGGGAATTGAACCCCGGACACTGCGGATATGAGCCGCATGCTCTAACCACCTGAGCTAAACCGCCATAAATAAGTTGCGGGGGCCGGATTTGAACCGACGGCCTCCGGGTTATGAGCCCGACGAGCTACCAAGCTGCTCTACCCCGCGTCATTCAAGGAAATACTTTATATCCTATATATTTATTCTTGTCAATAACTTTTTTTTAAATGTTTTAAAAATATTTTTTATATTATTAACATTAGAAGAATTATTTTTATTTTTCTACTGGTGGATATGGTTTATCTTTTCTATACATTGTAGCTTGAGCAACAGCTATAAGACTGTTGTCGCCATCATATACTTTTACTTCATAAGTGCCAAGTTTCCTTGTTTTGCTAATCTCTCTTGCTTCTGCTGTTAATGGACCTTTTGTGGCAGGTTTGATATAAGAAATATTTGCTGCAGCAGTTACTGCAAATGTGCCGTAAGCTGTTGCTGCTGCTCCTAATGTAGTATCAACTATTGCAAATATTGCTCCACCATGAGTTATGCCCATACTGTTTTTATGCTGGGATTTCAGCTCCATAATAGTTTTTGCACAGCCTTTATCTAAATCAACTATTTTTATGTTCATCGCTTTTGCAAAAGCACTATGTGTAGTGTGGTATTCTTTAATACGCTGTAATTCTTCTGTCATAATTCACCTTTATATATAATATCAGCATATTAAAATATATTATATATACAACATATTAATTTAATAAAACCAAAAAATCTACAATGTTCCTCATAAAATAAAGCATATATTAGAAATAATTTATAAAAATTATGCTTTAATGAACTTATCCAAAAAAATATTGGGTAGGTTATATAAGGAATTAACATGGTCAATAACCTTATATGGTTTGTCTAAATTTTTGGGTAAGTTAAGGTTATAATTTTAATTTCTTCTAAACTTATCAAGAGTCATAAGGATTTGTGCCAGTGTTTTATAAAGTGTTTCTGGTATTTCCTCATCAACTTCCACAGAATTATACAGTGTTCTAGCAAGAGGTGGGTCTTCTACTATTTTTACTCCACTTGCTTTTGCAATTTCTTTTATTTTCAATGCCATTAAACGCTGACCTTTTGCCACCACTTTTGGTGCTCTATCTACATCCATATCATATCTGATTGCAACAGCATAATGGGTAGGATTAGTAATGACTACATCTGATTTAGGAACTTCCTCCATCATACGCTGCCTTGCTGCATCTCTTTGAGCCTGTCTGATACGGTTTTTTACAATAGGGTCACCTTCCATCTGCTTATATTCTTCTTTTACTTCCTGCTTTGTCATTTTTAAATCTTCATTATGCTGCCATTTCTGATAAGCATAGTCTGCAATACCTATTACAAGTACCAATGCTGCAATGCGTATTGCTACATCAAAAACTAAATGAGCAAGGTATATCATCATATCTCTGTAATCTGCATCTGTCATTCTAATAATTGTATCAATCTCATTATGTACTAAATACCATGCATAAGCTGTCAGCACGAATATCTTTAAAAGTGATTTTATAAGTTCTACAACCTTGCGTTTATTAAAAAATGTTTTCATAAAATTAGCAAAGAAATTAAGCTTATTAAACTTAGGCTCTATTGCTTTTGTAGAAATATAAAAGCCAACTTGATACGCGTTTATACCTATTGCTAATACAAAAAGAAGTGCAAATATGGGTAATATTACCTTTGCCATAAACTGCAGGGAAAATATAAATAAATCAGAAGCGGAGTCTTTAGTAATAGTAAAATTATTAAATTTAAAAAAATTCTCTACCAGATTTTCAAAATTATCAAGCATATAAGGCACATAGACATACATTGCTGCAACTGCTGCCACAAGCAGCACTCCAGAAGATAAGTCCATACTTTTAGCAACATTACCTTCTTTTCGGGCATCTTCCTTTTTCTTGGAAGTGGCTTCTTCGCTCTTTTCTGCTCCATCCTGATTTTCTGCCATATCTATCTACACCTTAAAATATATACTCTTATTTGAATACTTTATTTCAACTTGTTTTTCAGATATTTACCAGTATATGATTTTTCGCATTTTACACAGTCTTCTGGTGTGCCTGCAAATACTATTTCTCCGCCGCAATCGCCACCTTCTGGACCTAAATCTATTATATAATCAGCACATTTAATTACATCCAGATTATGCTCAATAATTACTATGCTGTTGCCGTTATCACGCAGCCTTTGGAATATTTTAATAAGCTTATTAATATCGTCAAAATGCAGACCTGTAGTTGGTTCATCAAAAAGATATACTGTTTTACCAGTAGAGCGTTTCATTAATTCCTTTGCAAGTTTTACTCTTTGAGCTTCACCGCCTGATAATGTTGTGGCAGACTGACCAAGCTTAATATAGCCTAAACCTACATCTTTTAATACTTCCAGTTTTGCTTTTAGTTTTGGTATATTATCAAAAAAATCTACTGACTGGTTTACTGTCATATCAAGACATTCTGCAATATTTTTACCTTTATATGTAATATCCAGTGTATCTCTATTATATCTTGAACCATTGCAGGCATCACATTTTACAAACATATCTGGCAAAAAGTGCATTTCTATTTCAATATGTCCTTCTCCCTGACATATTTCGCATCTGCCGCCTTTTTTATTAAAACTAAACCTTCCAGCATTATAGCCACGCCTTTTAGCTTCCGGCGTAACTGCAAAAAGCTCTCTTATATCTTTAAATATATCTGTATATGTAACAGGGTTGCTCCGTGGTGTTCTGCCTATTGGTGACTGGTCTATATCTATGACTTTATCAATATAAGATACCCCAGTTACTGCTTTATGCATACCTGCTTTATATGTAGAGCCGTAAAGTTGACGCATAAGTTCTGGATATAGTATATTTAAGATTAGTGTAGATTTACCTGAACCGCTTACACCTGTTACACATGTCATCAAACCAAGTGGAATATCTACATTTATATTCTTTAAATTATGCTCCTTTGCACCTTTTATAGAGAGCATTTTATTTTTATCAACTTTAAGTCTTTTTTTTGGCACTTCAATATTAAGCCTGCCTGAAAGATAGCCGCCTGTTAATGATTTTTCTGAATGCATTAATTCAACTGGCTTGCCTTGAAATACTACTTCACCGCCTTTTCTGCCTGCCCATACTCCCATATCTATAATCTGGTCACACTGCATAATAGTATCTTCATCATGTTCTACAACTATTACACTGTTGCCTATATCGCGTAAGTTTTTAAGAGTAGCTATAAGCATATCATTATCTCTCTGATGCAGACCAATAGATGGCTCATCTAAAACATAAAGCACACCAGTAAGCCCTGAGCCAATCTGAGTAGCAAGCCTTATTCTCTGAGCTTCACCGCCTGATAATGTAGAGGCTTTCCTATCCATTGTAATATAATCTATACC
>CAMWVK010000097.1 GCA_947177675.1 uncultured Mucispirillum sp. | reverse complement strand
GCATTATTTTTTAATGAAAATAAAGTAATTTCAGATGTATATACTGCTACAGAATATGGAGTGCAGGTACTTCCAGAAATGGAATATATAAAGACACATGCAGGCAGGCTTGATTATGATGATATAAATAAAATGCTTAAAAGCCAAAAAGATGAAAATATTGTTATAATTGATGCAACCCACCCTTATGCAGCACAGATATCAGAAAATTTATGTAAAAGTGCAGAAAATAATAATGTTAAATATTTCAGACTTATAAGACCATCTACTTATACTGGCGGCGGCATAATATTTGAAAGTATAGAAAAAGCAGCAGAATATTTAAAAAATACTACTGGAAATATACTGCTTGCAACAGGCAGTAAAGAGCTTGCAAAGTATAAAGCAATAGGAAATATGACAAGACTTTATCCAAGGGTGCTGCCAGATATTAATGTTATAAAAAATATATTAGATTTAGGTTATCCGCTGAAAAATATTATATGTATGCAGGGACCTTTTTCAAAAGAAATGAATACTGCTATATTAAAGCATATAAATGCAGCATATCTTGTAACGAAAGATACAGGTAAAACGGGCGGATTTGATGAAAAATTAGAAGCTGCAAAATCAGCAGGAGCAAAGCTTATTATAATAGGCAGACCAGAAGAAAAATCAAAAGGTTATACATTAGATAATCTTAAAAAAATAATGCAGGAAGAATATATATAATGGCATATTTTCCAATTTTTATAGATATAAAAAATGTAAAAGTATTAATTATAGGTTTAGGAAATATTGCTGCAAGGCGAATAAAAGTGCTTAAAAATTTTGGTGCAGAAATATTTGTTATTACAAAAGAAATAAAATCTGCTGTGGAAAATTTAAATATTAAAATAAAAGAATTTGAAGAAGCAGATATTAAAGATATATATGATATTGTAATTGCTGCAACTGATAATAATGAAGTTAATAAAAATATTATAAAACTGGCAAAAGAAAAAGGCATTAAATATTATAATAATATTAGTGATAAAAATGATAATAATTTTTTCTTTCCAGCAGTTACCCAAAATAATGAAGCAGTATGCGGCTTAATATCTAAAAACGGCTTAAATCATAAAGCTGCAAAAAAATATGCGGATATTTTAAGGAATACATTATGAGCGAAAAAAAAGGCAGAGTAATATTAATAGGAGCAGGTCCAGGGGATAAAGGACTTATTACTGTAAAAGGACTTGAATATTTAAAAAAGGCAGATGTTGTTGTATATGACAGGCTTGTTTCAAAAGATGTGTTGTCATTAAGCCCAGAAACGGCAGAGTTTATAAATGTGGGTAAAGTAATGAATCATCATAATATACCACAGCCTGAAATAAATGAAATACTTTTAAATAAAGCATTAGAAGGTAAAACAGTAGTCAGGTTAAAAGGCGGCGACCCATTTGTATTTGGCAGAGGCGGGGAAGAACTGGAACTTTTAACCATTCATAATATAGAATATGAAATTGTGCCGGGCATAACTTCTGCTATTTCTGCCCTTGCTTATGCAGGTATTCCTGTAACTCACAGAGATTTTGCATCATCTATCCATTTTGTAACAGGTCATGCAAAAGATGGGCTTGTGGAAAATATTGATTTTAAAGCGTTAGCTGCATCAAAAGGCACAATTCTTTTTTATATGGGAGTATCTACTTTAAGCCAGTTAATTAATGGGCTTATAATGGCTGGTATAGATAAAAATACACCTTGTGCAGCAGTAGAAAACGGCACAAGGTATAATATGCGAACTCTTATTTCAACAGTTGAAAATATGGTATCAGATGCAGAAAAATTTCAGCTTAAAAGTCCTGCGGTTATTGCAGTTGGTAAAGTATGCTCTCTTAGTGATAAATTTGCATGGTTTAGTAAATCAAAAATTTTCTCTAAACAGATTATTGTTACAAGACCTGTTGTATCAAATAATATTTTAACAGACAGGCTTAAAAATGCGGGTGCAGAAGTAATTGATTATCCATGTATAAAAATAAATGAAATAGAAAATAATAAAAGTCTGCTTAACTTAACAGCAAACCTTGATAAATATAATATGCTTATATTTGCAAGTAAAAACAGTGCTGCATATTTTTTTAAATCACTTGCGGAAAACAAAAAAGACAGCAGAGCATTGAGCCATTTATTAATTGGTGCATTAGGAAAATCTACTTATGATGAACTAAAAAAATACGGAATATATGCAGATATAATGCCTGAGAAATATACATTTACTGCTTTTGCATCATCTCTTAAAAAAGCAGAAATTAAAGGAAACATAGCTGTTCTTGAAGCAGCAAATGATAAAAGATTATCTGATGAATTAAAAAATCATGGCTTTAATGTTGCACCATTTATTGCTTATGATATAGAATATCTGCCTCTTGATTATATAAAGCCGCTGCAGGAATATATAGATAATGGAGTAATTGCAGCATTTACAAGCAGTGCAGCAGTTCATGGATTTGTGCATGGTAATAAAATAGAAGATTTAAGTAAAATAAAAGCTGTATGTATTGGAAAATTAACTTATGAAACAGCATTAGGTTATAAAATGCAGGCTTATATGGCAGAAAAACCAACAATAGATAGTTTAATAGAAAAGTTAAAAGAACTGGAGTAATAAAAAATGAAAGGAATATTAATTATAGCTCATGGAAGCAGAAGAAAAGAAACTCTTGATACAATGGAGCAGGTATTTAAAATGGTGCAGGATAATATGCCTGATATAATAGTAGAACATGCATATATGGAATTCTGTGATATTAATTTAGAAAAAGGTCTTGATTTATTAAGAGAAAAAGGTGTTACAGAAATAGTTGTAGTGCCTTATTTTCTTTTTGATGGTATGCACATTATAAAAGATATACCAGAAGAAATTGAAGCATATCTTGAAAGCCATAAAGATATGAAAATAACTATGGGTAAAACTCTTGGTGCAGATAAAAGGATAGCAGATGTTTTATGTGATAGAATAAAGGAAGTATTATAGCAAAATGCAGAATTTATATATAATTGGTGCAGGAATGGGGCATATTTCTGATTTAACAGAGTATGCAGCAAGTATTATTAAAAGTGCAGATATAGTTTATGGCAGTGCAAGACTTTATAAACAGTATAAAGTATTAAATAAAAATATTTTTGCACCAAAATATTCTGAAATAGAAAGTGTGCTTGAAAAAGAAATATTAAAAAATACAGCTCTTTTAGTTTCTGGCGATGTGCTTTTTTACAGCATTGCAAAAAAAATGCAGGAAAAATTTAAAGATAAGTTTAATATAGAGCTTGTGCCCGGTATCAGCTCTATGCAGTATTTTTTATCAAAATTAAATATTATAAATTATAATATAAAAATAGTATCAGTGCATGGCAGAAATAATTCATGTCTTGGTCCTGTAAGTTATAATGAATATACTTTTATACTGACAGGCGGTGATAAAGGGGCAGAAAATATTATAAATGAATTATATAACGCTGGGCTTGACTGCATATATATTTATGCTGGTGAAAATCTGCATTCAGATAATGAAAGAATAGTATCTGGTAAAATATTAGATATGCTTGATTATAAGTTTTCAAGTTTAGCAGTGCTGCTTATTCATAATAAAGAATATACAAACCCAAAAACTAATTTAAGAGATAATGATTTTATCCGTGGAAAAGCTCCTATGACAAAAGAAGATATTAGATGGCTTTCTGCTTGTTATTTAGGTATAGAAGATAATGATATAGTGTATGATATAGGTGCTGGCACTGGCAGCTGTGCAATAGAATTTGCAGGGCATGCAAAAGACGGCTTAGTATATGCAGTAGAAAAAGAAGATGAGGCATTTGAGCTTATAAATATAAATAAAAAAAATCTTAAAAGGTATAATCTTATAAGTATAAAAGGTTCTGCTCCAGAAATTCTTTTAAATCTTCCTGCTCCAGATAAAGTTTTCATTGGCGGCAGCTCTAAAACTATGAAAGATATTTTTAAAATAGTTTATGAAAAAAATAATCATGTCAAAATAACTGTTACAGCTATAACTTTAGAAACAATTTCTGCTGCTGCAGCAGCCTTTAAAGATTATAATATAGAGCCGGATATTGTATGTATTAATAGTGCAAAATCAAAAAAAGCAGGTCAATATCACATGATGATGGGAAACAACCCTGTATATATTATAACAGGCAGGTTATAAGTGAATAAAAAAATAAGTCGTATTTTAATATCAGCTTTCAGCAGCGGTAGTGGTAAAACAACATTTACTATGGGGTTTTTAAGGCTTTTGCAGAAAAAAGGTATAAATGTATCATCGTATAAATGCGGTCCAGATTATATTGATACTATGTTTCATACTAAAGCATTAGGCATACCCTCAAGAAATATTGATTTATTTTTATCAGATGAAATGACAGTAAAAAATATATTAGCAGATGCTGAAAATATGGCAGTGATAGAAGGGGTTATGGGTTTTTATGACGGTATAGCTTTTACAGATACTGCTTCAGCCAGCCATATAAGCAGTGTAACAGATACACCATGTTTATTAATAGTGGATGTAAAAGGAAAATCTGCCACATTAAAAGCACTTGTTACCGGGATGCTTCATTATAAAAAAAATAATATAAAAGGCATTATTTTAAATAGAATATCAAAAGTATTATATCCAGTATATAAAAATATGATAGAATCAGAACTTCCTGTGAAAGTTTTTGGATATATACCAGAACTTAAAGACTGCACACTTAAAAGCCGCCATTTAGGGCTTATAACTGCAGAAGAAATGGCAGATATTGAAAACATTATAGATAAAATATCAGAAGAACTTGAAAAAAGTATAGATTTAGATTGTATTTTAGATATTGCAGAAAAGGCACCAGATTTAGAATATGATATAAAAGAAATAAATATTATTGGCAGGTGCAGAATAGGTATAGCCTATGATAAAGCATTCTGTTTTCATTATGCAGATAATATTAGAGTATTAGAGAAAATGGGTGCAGAAATTGTTTATTTTTCCCCACTTGAAGATACTGCACTGCCTGAAAATTTAGACGGGATTATAATTTATGGCGGCTATCCTGAGCTTTATTTAGAAAAATTAAGTGCTAATAAAAGCTTTATAGAAAGCCTTAAAAAAGTATATAATAATAAAATCCCGCTTATTGCTGAATGTGGTGGTTTTATGTATATAAGCCAAAGTATAGATAATGTGGAAATGGCATCTTTAATTAAAGGCAGCAGCACTATGACTAATAAACTGCAGAACTTTGGATATGTAGATATTACTTCTCATAAAGACAGTATGCTTTTTAAAAAAGGGGAAAGTGTCCCTGCCCATGAGTTTCATTATTCTATAATAGATGAGCCATACTGCGACTGTATTATGAGAAAACCTAAAAGCTTAAAAAGCTGGCAGGGAGTATATTTATCAGACCATGTTTATGCAGGATATCCTCATTTATATTTCCTGTCTAATTTAAAACTAGCAGAAAGGTTTATTATAAAAGCAATTCATTATAACAGGATTGCATAATGATATATTTAATTTCTGGCTCATCAGGCAGTGGAAAATCAAAATTTGCAGAAGATGAAGCATTAAAATATAAGGGCAGAATGCTGTATATTGCCACAATGGAAAATAAAAGCAGCATTGCAAAAGAAAGAATATTAAAACATAGAAATATGAGGCAGGGAAAAGGATTTGAAGTTTTAGAAAAAGAAAGATTTTTCAAAAATATAGATTTATCAGTTTATAAAGTAGTGCTGCTTGAATGTCTGTCAAATTTAGCTGCAAACCATATTTATGGCGGTGGAAATATTAATATGCTTTATGATGATGTAAACTATCTTTTGCAGGGGTCAGAAAATTTAATTATTGTAACAAATGATATTTCATCATGTGCTGTGCATTATGGTGAAGAAGTATATAAATATATGAAAATATTAAATCAGACTGCCTGTCAAATAGCAGAACAGGCGGATATTGTAATAGAAGTGACAGCAGGTATTCCAATATATTATAAAGGTGGAAAATGAGCATTATAAAAAGTTTTTTAATATGCTTATCAATGTATACAACAATCCCCGTGCCGCAGGTCACATGGGAAGAAAAAAATATGAAATATATTTTTTATAATCTGCCTTTAATTGGAATACTGCTTGGGTTAGCAGAGTATTTATTATATATTATTTCAATATATTCAGGTTTTTCAAGTGTGTTATATGCAGCTCTTTCTGTTGCTGTTATTGTGCTTTTAACAGGTGGCATTCATTTAGACGGATATGCTGATACCATAGATGCAGTATTCTGTCATGGAGATATTGAAAAACGAAGGCAGGTATTAAGTGATGCTCATACTGGAGCTTTTGCAGTAATATATACTATCCTTTATTTTATAGTGATTTTTGCCAGTTTTGAAAATATGTATGGTGAAAATATTCCAGTATTTATTTTTATTCTTGTTTTTACAATCAGCAGAATATTAAGCCTTTTTTT
>CAMWVK010000096.1 GCA_947177675.1 uncultured Mucispirillum sp. | reverse complement strand
ACTCAGAGTATATTAATAATGATTTTGATAATGAAAAAAGAGAATACTCTTTGCATATTATTTTTAATTATTTATTTGACCAAAAACAGTTTAAAAAAGAGGCTAAATTAACATTATCAGGACAGGAAATACCATTTAAAGTAACATTTGATAAAAATGGCTATGGAGCTGTTGTTAAGTCATCTAAATTTAATATGTTTACAGATAATGATGTTGTTTTAAATTTTACACTTCCTAAAATTGCAAGTGCAGATGGCAGCAGAAAACTGGAATATGAAATATATCATTCTTATACGATAAACAAAATTCTTGAAGGAAAGTCTTTTTTTGTAGATAATGTAAGGACTTTTATTGCAAATGATAATAAAGGAAATCCAAGAAATGTGCTTTCAGTAACTTTTTCTCTGCCTGTAAATATGGCTGATATGATGAAACACAGCGGTCTTTTTTATAATCATGATGAAGTAGAAGCATTTTTATATTCAGATGATGGTGTAAAAAGCAGTATAATAATGACACCAATCTATACTGGAAATAATGCTGATACAGTTCTTTCCTTTTATATAGATGCTTATAGTGATAAAAAATATAATGAAGAAAAAAGCTTTTATTTTGTGATAAAAAATAATCTTAATTCAGTATCAGGCAAAGTGCTTAGTAATGAATATAAAGAAAGAATAGCATTCCGCACACTTCCCCAAACAGTAAAAATTCTGCAGCAGGGCTCTCTGCTTTCTCTTAAAAGCCGAAAAATGGTTACATTTGAAACAAGAGGAGTAAATGCTTTGAATGTGGAAGTAGGCAGAATACTTCCAGAACAGGTGCAGCATATAATTAATTTTACATACAGTTCTGGTCTGGGTAATGTTGCATTTAAAGACAGATATACAATGGATACATCAAACTTTGCTGAATATAAAAATGCAAAACTTCCACTTGCATCAAATGATAGAGTAATGCCAAGTTATGCAACTATTAATTTAGAAGAATATCTTGGTGCAAAACCCGGACTTTATTATGTAAAAGCTGATGGTTTAGATAAATCAGGTAACAGAATTTATAAAAATACATATTATGATGAATATGAAGATGGTTATTATAGCAGCGACAGCAGTTATGTAGAAACATCAAGATTTATACTTGTTACAGACATGTATATGATAGCAAAAGAAAACAAAAATAACCAAATAGATGTTTTCGTTGCTTCTATATCAAAAGGCGAGCCTGTAAAAAATGCAAAAGTTGAAGTAATTGCAAAAAACGGTCTTCCAATTATTTCTGGTCAGACAGACAACAATGGTCATTTTAAATATGAAATATCTACAGATGAAGACAAAAGCAATACACCTATTGCAGTAACTGCTAAAAAAGATGATGATTTTACATATATTCCACTGACATATCAAAGAAATATTGAATATTCAAAATTTGATATTGGCGGCGAATATATCAGCAATGCAGATTCATTAAAAGCAATGATATTTACAGACAGAGGCATATACAGACCTGGTGAAACTGTTCATATTGCTTCTATTATAAAAGATGCAGGCTGGGAAAAAGATTTATCAGGTATTCCTGTTGAAATAACTGTAAAATCTCCAAAAAATGAAGTTGTATTAAATGAGAAATATTCCCTTGATAAATTAGGATTTTTAGATTTAGATATTGAAACACAAAGCTATTTTACAACAGGTCATTATACAGCAATTATTTATCTTTTAAATAATAGAGGTGATAAAGATGTATCTCTTGGCAGTGTATCTTTTGAATTAAAAGAATTTGATACTGACACTATTCGTGTTGATGTTTCATTTAATAAAAATATAAAAGGCTGGATTAAGACTGATAATATTACTGCAAAAATAAAAGCAGATAATATGTTTGGCACTCCAGCAGCACAAAGGCGTGTAAAAGCTGATGTTGCCTTTACACCATCTGGTTATTATTTCCCAGAATATAAAGGCTATAGATTTACAGACCCTTATATAGAGAGCGGCAGCTATCTTCGTAAACCTTATAAACCAGAGCTTAATGAAAAACAGACTGATAATAATGGATATGCTGAATATGATTTATCAAATTTATTTAATGATTTTGTAAAAGGAACATACCTTCTTGAATTTAGTGGTGAAGTATTTGAAAAAGGCAGTGGTGATGGAGTTACAGGATATAAAAGTATAAAAGTTTCTCCTGCTGATTATTTAGTGGGATACTATACAGACAGCTATCTCCATTATTTAGATTTAAATGAAAGTGCTAATGTTACTTTTATAGCAGTGGACACTAATCTTAATAAAATTGCTCTAAATAACTTAAAATACAGATTGTCACGAATAACTTATGTAAATCAGTATATTAAGGACAATAGTGGCAGATATAGATACAGCACAATTAAAAGGTATAATGTTGTAAACAGCGGTCCATTATCTATAAGTGATAAAGGCTCTAATGTACAGCTTCCTACATCTGTCAATGGTGAATTAGTATATGAAGTCATTGATAAAGATAATACTGTTATAGGAAAAGTTGAATATTTTGTTTCAGGCAGTGAAAGTATAGATACATCACTTGCTAAAGAAGCTGAACTTGTTTTAAAACTTGATAAAGCTGAATATAAAGCAGGCGATACGATAAAAATGAATATTACTGCACCTTATTCAGGTTATGGCTTAATCACCATTGAAAAAGAAAAAGTATATTCATATAAATGGTTTAAAGCAGATACAAATACTATAGTAGAAACAATAAAAGTGCCAGAAGACTTAAAAGGTAATGGCTATATAAATGTGGCTTTTGTAAGAGATATTTCTTCAAAAGATATTTATTCAAAACCATTAAGTTATGCTGTAGCACCATTTAGTATTGATAAATCAAAATATAAAATCAACATTAACCTTAAAACCCCAGAAGTTGTGCTTCCTGGCAGCAGTGTTAAAGTAGAATATTCTGCAGATAAGTCAGGGAAAATTATAGTATATGGGGTAGATGAAGGTATACTGCAGGTGGCAGGTTATAAACTTCCTAACCCACTTGATTTCTTTATGCAGAAAATTGCTTTATTAGTCACTACTAAACAAACAGCAGACTTAATTCTGCCAGATTATAAAATATTAAGTGAGCTTTCAGGTATTGGCGGTGGTGAAAATGCAGTAATGGCAGATATGATTGCAAAAAAACTTAATCCTTTTGCAAGAGTTGTAGAAAAACCTGTTGTTCACTGGTCTCATATTATAGATGTAAAGGCTGGTGAAAAGAAAACTGAAACTATCACAATATCAGAACATTTTAACGGCTCTATGAAAGTTATGGCTGTTGCAGTATCTGATGAAGCTGTTGGAAGCACAGAAACAGCTTTTATTTCCCGTGCACCAATTATTATGACCCCTAATATGCCTTATGCAGCAGTAGCTGGTGATAAGTTTAAATTATCTGTGGGTATTACAAATTTAATAGATGGTAAAGATAATGCAGCAATTACAGTAACTGCTAAACCATCAAAACATTTATCAATTACTGGGGAAACATCAAAAACTGTCTCTATTAAAAATGGTGGTGAAGCTTTGCTTTTATTTGATGTAGAAGTGCTTGATGAGTTAGGCAGTGCAGAAATTGTATTAGAAGCAAAATCTGATAATATTAAAGATATAATAAAAGCAAAAATCACATCATCAGTCCGCCCCGCAGTGCCATATAGAACTAATATTCAAATAGGCTCTTTCACTGGTGAAAAATCATCTATTAAAGTTAATAATAGAGAAATGTATGATTTTGCTGTGAAAAGAGAAGTAGCAGTTTCAAGTAATCCATTAATAGCAGTATCTGGTATAGGCAATTATCTTCAAAATTATCCTTATGGATGCACTGAACAGATTACAAGTAAAATATACCCTGTTGTAATTTTTTCAGCAACAAATGGTACTATTAATACAGAAGAAGTGCAGGATGTATTTAATGCATATATTCGTGAACTTACTAAACGCCAGAAAGATAAAAGTGGCTTTAAATACTGGAGTGGTGGTGTATATGTTTATGATTTACCTGCAATATATGCAACTCAGCTGTTAATAGATGCTAGAGAACTTGGGTTTAATGTGCCTGATAAACTTTATAATAATGCACTGGAATATATAAAAAGAGTTGCAGGTCGCAGACCTTATAATAATTATGAAGCAGATAATATTGCTTATGCTGTATATCTGCTTGCAAGAACTGGAACAGTAAATTCAAGAGCATTAAATGTGCTGGAAGAATACTGCTCTAAAAGTTATGAAGATTGGGAAAAATCACTTATTGCTTCATATATAGGTGCAGCATATATACTTTATAAAAATGAAAGTAAAGGTTATGAGCTTTTACAGTCATCTAAACCATCATATAATAAGTATTTCTTCTATTATGATTTTTATGATTCGCTTACAAATATCTCAAGATATGTATATTTAACAGGTAGACATGCACCTAAACTTATTGAAAAAGAAAGTGGGCTTGTAAACAAAATTTTGCAGAATATAAATGATGGATATTATAATTCATTCTCAAGTGCATTTGCTCTATCTGCTCTTTATGGAATAAGTACGGGTCAAGACCATATCCCTGTATATGCTGATGCAGGAAATGGAGTAACAGTTGATGAAAAAAATAAAAATAAAGCTGTATTTTCTCAAAATATAAAAAACATTAATGTATCCTTTGATAAATCTAATAAGTTAGGTTACTATTATTATGTTACAACAAGCGGATTTGATAAAAATATCCCTGCACAAACATCAAATGGTATGGAGATTACAAAATCTTTCTTTGATAAAAATGGTAACCAAATTACACATGGAAAGCAGGGTGATGAAGTTACAGTTTCATTAAAAATTCGCCAATTAGGTAATATGCAGGGCAAAAATGTGATAACAGCAATTACTGATTTACTTCCTGGTGGAACTGAAATATTATCAGGTCCAAGTGTAAGAAAAATTTATGAATACCATGAATTTAGAGAAGATAGAGCAATTATTTATTTGAATATTCCTGAAAACTATTCTGGAACAGTAAGTTATAAAATAAAATTATTATCATCAGGAACATTTACAGTTCCACCATCTTATGCAGAAAGCTTATATAACAGGGATATTAATGCAACAGGCAATTCATTTACTTTTACAATAAATGAAGCAGAATAAATTTAATAAATTATTATATAATATAGTTATCTTAATATCAGCCATATTAATTTTCGCAGTGCTGATATTAAAGATAACTGCAAAACCAATACTTGAAAATGTAAGCTTTTCAACAGCCATATATGATAATGATAATAATTTAATAAGGCTTACATTAGCTAATGACGGTATATATAGAGTATATAAGCCGCTTAGTGAAATATCGCATAAATTTCGTGATGCAACACTTTTGTATGAAGACAGGTGGTTTTACTATCATTTTGGAGTAAACCCTGTTGCATTATTCAGAGCATTTACTTCTCTTATTAAACAAGATAGCAGACCCTTTGGTGCATCAACTATTACTATGCAGCTTGCAAGGATGAAATATAATATAAATTCTAAAATAATTTCTGGTAAATTAAAGCAAATCTTTTATGCTTTAATATTAGAAATAAGACATAATAAAAGAGAAATATTAGAAGCATATTTAAACCTTGCTCCCTATGGTCATAATATAGAAGGTGCAGAAGCTGCATCTTTAATATACTTTAATGTAAATTCTAAAGATATTACTTTATTTGAAAGTATTACTTTAACAGTTATACCACAAAATCCAGTTAAAAGAGTTCCTACAAGTAAAATAGGTATAAATGAAGGCATAGAGAGTAGAAAACGAATTTTTCCAATATGGCTTAAATATCATCCCGAAGATGCATCATTATCATCACTTTTAGATATGGAAGTATCTGTAAGACACCCAAAAAATCTGCCTTTTGCAGCACCACATTTAACAGACTATTTATTAAGCCGAGGTATTAGAGGCAGTGTATATTCTACAATAGATATGCGTAAACAAAGACTTTTAGAAAATACAGTATCTGAATATATTATTAATAATAAAAACAAAGGTATAACTAATGCAGCTGTAATGATGCTTAATTATAAGACAATGGAAGTGGTATCATATATAGGTTCTGCAGATTATTTTAACAGTGAAATATATGGGCAGGTAAATGGTATAGAAGCTATGCGTTCTCCAGGTTCTACATTAAAGCCTTTTATTTTTGGATTAGCTATTGAAAAAGGGCTGATACATCCAAAATCTATGATGAAAGATGCACCAAAACAGTATGGAGCATATTCTCCGGAAAATGCAGATAGAGGTTTTATGGGTCCGCTATTTGCAAGAGATGCACTTATTCATTCAAGAAATATTCCTGCTATTGAGCTTTTAACTAAGCTTCCAAAATCATCTTTTTATGACTTATTATATTATTCTGGTGTAGAAAATTTGCAGTCTGAAGAATATTATGGCACAGCTCTTGCCATAGGGGGCTTTGAATTAACTATGGAAAATATTATAAAAATGTATGCAGGACTTGCAAATCTAGGT
>CAMWVK010000095.1 GCA_947177675.1 uncultured Mucispirillum sp. | reverse complement strand
AAAAAAGACCCTTCTCGTAAAGGGCCTTTTTTGTGCTACGCATTTTTGTAGCTTTTTTGAAGTTTTCTTTGTAACTTCTGTTGTTTGCGACGAGCTTTTAAAAGTTTTTTGCGTCTTACTTCTGTTGGTTTTTCATAGTAAGCATGTTTTTTAATCTCACGGATTAAACCTTCCCGCTCAATTTTCTTTTTTAAAAGTTTTAATGCCTGATCAACATTGTCGCCATCAACTCGGACGATTGCATTAACTGCCAAAGTGTCCACCTTCTTTCATAGTTTATTTTAGAACAAGTGCTCTTACTTCATCAAAAGTAGAAACAAGCTTGAATTCCATTTCATTTCTAACATCTTCTGGGATATCCGTCAAGTCTTTTTCGTTTTCAATAGGGCAGATTACTGTCCTTATGCCTGCACGGTGTGCTGCAAGCACTTTTTCTTTAAGTCCGCCTATCTGTAAAACTTTACCCCTTAATGTTATTTCTCCAGTCATAGCTATTTTACAGTTTGCCTTTTTCTCTGATACTGCTGATAAAATGGCTGTAGCCATTGTTATGCCTGCTGATGGACCATCTTTTGGCACTGCACCTTCAGGAACATGTAAATGTATATCAAAATCTTTAAATCTGTATGCTGGCACTCCTGCATCATTTGCAATACTTTTTACTACAGAATATGCAATATTTGCAGATTCTTTCATCACATCTCCAAGATGACCTGTTACAATCAGTTTGCCGCTGCCTTCAAAAAGTGCCACTTCTATTTGCAGTAAATCGCCGCCATACTGTGTCCAGGCAAGTCCTGTTGCAACCCCCATTTCTTCATCTTCATATACCCCGCCAATTCTAAATTTTCTTGGTCCCAAATATTCCCTTGTTAATTTATCATCAACTTCTATATGCTCTATGCTTTCATCTATTACAAGTTTCTTAACACTTTTTCTGATTAATGATGCAATATTTCTTTCAAGTGAACGAACACCTGCTTCTTTTGTGTAGTATGTTATAAGCTCCATTACAGCACTGTCTGTTACAGCAATTTTGTTTTCTTCCACATTATGCTCTTTTAATTCTTTAGGTATTAAAAAGCCCCTTGCTATGTGCAGTTTTTCCTGCTCAGTATAACCAGAAAGACGGATAACTTCCATTCTGTCTAAAAGCGGTGCTGGTATTGTTTCAAGGGAGTTTGCTGTCGTTATAAAAAACACTTTTGATAAATCCAGCTCTGTTTCAAGATAATGGTCAGTAAAAGTATTATTCTGCTCTGGGTCTAATGCTTCAAGTAAAGCAGAGGCTGGGTCACCCCTGTAATCTGAGCCTATTTTATCTATTTCATCAAGTAAAAATACAGGGTTCATACTGCCTGCTTTTTTCATAGACTGCACAATCTTACCTGGAAGTGCACCAATATATGTTCTTCTATGCCCTCTAATTTCTGCCTCATCTCTCACACCACCCATGCTCATGCGGACAAATTTTCTGCCCATAGCATCTGCAATAGAACGGGCAAGTGATGTTTTACCAACTCCCGGAGGTCCAATAAAGCATATAATAGAGCCTTTCATATTTTCAGAATATTTTCTAACAGATAAAAACTCTAATATTCTTTCTTTTGGCTTTTCTAAGCCATAATGGTCTTTATTAAGCACTTCTTCAGCATGCTTAATATCTATTATATCTTCAGTTTTAATGTTCCATGGCAGACTGATAATCCAGTCAAGATAATTGCGGACAACTGTAGTTTCAGCACTCATTGGTGGCATAAAGCGAAGTTTTTTCAGCTCTTTTTCTGCCCTGTCTTTTACCTGCTCAGGCATATTCATTTCTTTTATCTTCTGCTCTATTTCATCAATATCTGCCTTATAGTCATCTTCTTTGCCCATCTCTTTTTGTATTGCTTTCATCTGCTCATTTAAGTAATATTCCTTTTGAGACTGGCTCATTCGTGCTTTTACTCTATTTTTTATGCGGTCATCTATTTTTAAAAGCTCTAACTCTGTCTGGATAAGCTCCATAACCTTTTCTGCACGCTCTATAGGGTTATTAATATCTAATACACTTTGAAAATCCTGTGCTTTTACTTTCAAATTGGATGCAACCATAAAAGTAAGTCTGGTTAAGTTTTCTGAACTAATTATATTATTATATAATTCCTGATTAACTCGTTTTGTCTGCCCTACATAAGTTTCAAAGTTTTTGACAAGCATAAATCTGGCAGTATCCATATCTTTTATATCTGCCTGTTCATCATCTATTAGCTCTACATCAGCAAAATAACAGTCATCATTAAGATTAAGGCTTGTCATTTTTGCTCTTTTTAAGCCTTCTATTAATACTTTAACATTACCGTCAGGCAGCTGCAAAGTCTGCAGAACTTTAGCAATAACACCTGTTTCGTTTAAATCAGTTTGTGAAGGATTATCTGTTGCTGCTTCTTTTTGCAGTGTGAGAAAAAGCCTTTTATCAGTTGTATTTGCAATATGCAGAGCTTTCACAGAACGCGGTCTGCCTACAAAAATAGGCATAATCATATGAGGAAATACAACCACATCTCGTAAAGGAATAACTGTTAACTGTTCTTTTTGACTCATAATTTTACAACCTTAATCATTTTTTATGCAGTTTCCTGTCCATTTTCAGCAAGTTTTGGGATTTCAAAATAGTCTTCATCCAATTTGTTTGGCTCTTTAATATTTATATTATCTTTGTAGTTATCATCAATTCTTACTAATATTGGATCTGCTTTATCAGTAATAACTTCTTCATTGATAATACACTCTCTTATACTGCCTGCTTCTGATGGTATTTTATACATAACATCAAGCATAGCTTCTTCTAATATAGAGCGAAGTCCCCTTGCTCCTGTTTTGCGTTTAATTGCAAGTTTTGCAACTGCATGAAGAGCATTTTCTGTAAAAGTAAGTTTTACATCATCAAAGCCAAGCATAGCTTCATACTGTTTGATAAGTGAGTTGTGAGGCTCTACTAATATACGAACAAGTGCATCTTCATCAAGTTCATCTAATGCAGCAGTAATAGGCAGCCTGCCCACAAACTCAGGTATAAGACCATATTTAACAAAATCATCTGGTTCAAGCTGTTTTAGAAGCTCCATGCGTTTCATATTTTTTGCATTCTGTGAACTTTCACCGTCAATAGCACCAAAACCAAGAGTTTTTTTACCAACACGCCTTTTAATAATATCTTCCATACCGTCAAAAGCACCGCCGCAAATAAAAAGAATATTTGTGGTATCAACCTGTATATATTCCTGCTGTGGATGCTTTCTGCCACCCTGTGGTGGAACATTTGCCACTGTGCCTTCTATAATTTTTAAGAGTGCCTGCTGAACACCTTCACCAGAAACATCTCTTGTAATAGATGGGCTGTCACCTTTTTTGGATATTTTATCTATCTCATCAATAAATATAATGCCCCTTTCTGCCAGTTCCACATTATTATCAGCATTCTGCAGAAGTTTAAGCACAACATTTTCCACATCTTCACCAACATATCCTGCTTCTGTTAGTGTGGTAGCATCTGCTATTGCAAAAGGCACATTTAAAAGCCTTGCTAATGTTCTTGCAAGCAGAGTTTTACCTGTTCCAGTTGAGCCTATAAGTAAAATATTGCTTTTTTCAAGCTCTACATCACTTTTTGATGCATACTGAATACGCTTATAATGGTTATAAACAGCAACACTTAAAACTCTTTTTGCATCTTCCTGTCCAATAACATATTCATTTAATTTTTTATGTATTTCTTTAGGAGTTGGAAGCTCACTATATTCTTCTGTTTCTCCATTAAATTTAATATCTTCCTGAATAACTTCCTGACATAACTGCACACAGTTATCACAAATATATGTTCCTTCCTGCTGCCCTGCTATAAGTTTTTTTACTTCATCTCTACCTTTATTGCAAAAAGAACAGCGGATATCATCATCAAATCTAGACATCATTTCCTCCAGAATATATCTGTAAACTAATAAACTATATCGGTATTTTTTCTAATTATATTATATATTTTTAGCATTAGCTTAATAAGCATGCTATATTAATCACAACTTTCATTCATAGATTCTTCGCTTTGCTCATAATAACAGCAAAAGCTATTACTGTCATATTACACTAAGCCTTAAAGGCTAAATATCTAAAATATAAAAATTACAACAGTACTGAATTGATATTAACAACTGCTGCAGCCTATATTTTTTTACACTTACACTACTTATGCGAATATTAATATAATAAATACTGTAAATATTGCAAGAAAAGATTACAGCAATATGCACATTATGTATAAAATAGGCAGTATTTTAGCAAAAAAGCCACCTATATATTCAGGTGGCTTTATATGTTATATATTAGTTGTTATTAAGCTCGTTTTTCAAATACATTATCTATTAAGCCATACTCTTTTGCTTCAGCACTGCTCATAAAATAATCCCGTTCAGTATCTGCAGCAACTTTTTCATAAGGCTGCCCAGTATTTGCAGAAAGTATTTTATTTAAATGCTCTTTTGTTTTGATAATCTCATTTGTTTGAATAAGAATATCTGTTGCCTGACCTCTGAAACCGCCTGATGGCTGGTGTATCATAATGCGGGCATTAGGCACTGCAGAGCGTTTACCTTTTGCACCTGCTGCAAGTAAAAATGCACCCATACTGGCAGCCTGACCTAAACATATTGTTGCAACATCAGGTTTAATATAATTCATAGTGTCATATATTGCCATACCTGATGTTATAACTCCACCCGGAGAGTTAATGTATAAATAAATATCTTTATCAGGGTCATCTGCCTCTAAAAATAAAAGTTGAGCACATATTATATTTGCTACATTGTCATCAACTTCTGTGCCAAGAAAAATTATTCTGTCTTTTAAAAGGCGGGAATAAATATCATAAGAACGCTCGCCGCCTCTGCCTGTCTGCTCTATAACATAAGGTACATAATAGCTCATCGTAAAAGCCCCCTAAATATTACTCTGCTGATTCTTCTTTCTTTTTAGAAGTTCTAGTTTTTTTAGGTTTTTCTTCAACTTCTGATTCTGTTTCTGCTTTTTTAGCAGATGTTTTTTTCTTAGTTTTGTTTTCTTTCTTATCGTATTCCTTTTGTTCTGCAACAGCTGCTGTTTTTGAAGCTTCGTATTCTTTTTTAGTCATTTTAGACTCTTCTGCTTTATTTACACCAGCTAAGAATTTATAAACTTTATCACCTAAAACATCATTGCGAACAGTTTCTATTTGCATTTGTGATTCAAGTTCTTTTCTGATATCTTCTACAGTTCTGCCTTGAAGTTCTGCATGGAAAGAAAGGAATTTATTAATATCTTCTTCCTCAACTGTAATATTTTCAAGTTTAGCTACCTCATTAATAACGATAGCCTGCTTAACCTGCTCTTCAGCCTGAGCAAGATATTGTTGAGCCATCATTTCAAAAGAAATACCCATTTGCTCTGGGTTTAAGCCCATTTGATAAAACTGATTCATTGCATTAAATGCAATACGGTCTGACTGTTCTTTTACAAATGAGTATGGAACTTCAAATGGATTTTCTTTAACAATCTGCTCTAAAATCTGACCAAAAGCTTCCAGCTGTGTAGCTTTATCAGCTTCTGTCTGCAAACCTTTTTTAAGTTTATTTTTTAAATCATCAAGACCTTTGCTGTTAGGGTCTATATCACGAGCGAAATCATCATTGATTTCTGGTTTAATTTTTTCTTTTATTTCATGGACTGTAACAGTGAAAACCACATCTTTTCCTGCTAATTCTGCATTATTATACTCTTTAGGGAAAGTAAGATTCAAATCTTTTGTTTCACCTTTTTTCATACCAACAACGCCATCTTCAAAACCCGGAATAAACTGACCACTGCCGATATTTAAAGAGAAACTTTTTGCAGTGCCTCCATCAAATGCAACACCATCTTTTTTACCTTCAAAATCAATAACCGCTACATCACCTTTTTGAACTGTATCTCTGTTTTCTACTGGTTCATAAGTCATATCTCTTTCCTGCAAAGTGATAAGAGCATCTTCAATATCTGCATCGCTGATTTCTACAGTAACTTTTTTAAAGTTGAAATCTTTATATTTATTAAGCTCTACTTTTGGGAAAACATCAACTTTGGCAGTAAATGTGATAGGTTTATTTTCTTCAAATACTACATCAGAAATATGAGCCTGTGATATTGGTGATATATTATTAGAAGTTAACGCATCCTGCACAGCTTCATTTATAACTTTTTCTATAGCCTGTGATTTGATTTGATGAGAAAATTGTTTTCTAGCTATCTCTCTTGGTACTTTACCTGGGCGGAAACCATGGATTTTTGCTTTTGGAAGCAGTGTATCCAGCTCTTTATCTGCTGCTGTTTCAAAAACTTCATAAGGTATTTCTACCAAAAGCTCTTTTTGGGAACGCTCTGCATCATTAACTTGAACTTTCATAAGGACTCCTTAAAATAAATAAAAAGTAATATATATTATTGAATTATTAGAAACAAAAAAAGAGCGGGTGACGAGACTTGAACTCGCGACCTCAACCTTGGCAAGGTCACGCTCTACCA
>CAMWVK010000094.1 GCA_947177675.1 uncultured Mucispirillum sp. | reverse complement strand
TTTATTTTATATGATATATTTACATATTATGAGAAAATTATGAGTATAAAAAGTTATTTTAATAATCTATACAGGCACTGTTACTTAAAATTAATTATTCCTATAAAGAAAGAGCGACATAATCCAAAATATATTGCATGGGGTACAGCAGTTGGGCTTTTCTGCGGGTTTACACCTATTGTATGGCAGATGAATATAGTACTGCTTATATGGGTTATTGCTAGATTTTTTAAGTTTCATTTCAGCCTGCCAATAGGTCTTGCCTGGACATGGGTAAGCAACTCTTTTACAAATCTGCCTCTTTTTTACTTATATTATATAACTGGGTCTCTGATTATGGGACAGGAAATAGGTGGTTATAATGAATTTATTGGCTTTTTTAATAATGGAATAATGGAAGGCATTAAGCAGACATTTATATTCTGGGGCAAACCTATACTTATTGGAAGCTTTACTTTTATGATGTTTTTTTCAATTATCGGATATTTTTTTAGTTACAGATATGTATGCAGACTAAGGGATAATTGGAATATAAAAAGAATAGGAAAAAAACTTTCAGAAGAAATATCATAATAAGCTTTATCATAAAAAAGTTATATTTAATACTAATTTTATATAATTTTTAAAAGAATGTTAATATTATTATACAGTTAAAATAAAAGCCGCCTAAAAAAGTTATCAGGCGGCTTATTCTCCATAATTAATTTATATAAAGTGCCAATATAATTAATTTTATGCTTTTGTATCATATTTTTGAAGACCATCGCTGTAGCCTGCATGTTTTTGTATAAGTTTACCAGTTTCAAGCTCAACAACATCTCCATTTGCTTTCCTAATTTCTGTAACAGGTTCACTGCCGCTTACCTGATATGTTTCAATAGTTATAACAGCCTGTACACCTATTGCTGACATTGCGTTGGAATTTTTTTCCTCATCAGATAATTCTTTACTGCCTGCACTGCCTATTTGAATGTTTGATTGATACATTGCAAAGCCGTATTTTATAGTTAAAGAATTACTGTTTGTATTACTGTCATCTTGGTTTAAATCAAGAGTATCTATTGCATTTTCATCATTTGCAGCTTCTGATAAGGCATTGGAAATACTGTAGCTTTCTGTGCGAACATAAGTATGAGTAATGTTGCCATTTTCGTCCATTGCAACAGCCATTTGCTGAGCAATTACATTATATACAGAGCCGTCATCTAATGTGCCGCTTTCTCTTTTAGCGGAGTTAAAAAAATCTTCTAATTTTGCATTAATTTCCTTTGCAAATTCCGGGTCTGCTTTCATTTTTTCCTGCAGTTTTTCAGGCAGATAAACTGCATAAGAGCGTTCTTCTACTGTCATAGTGCTGCTGCCAAAAAGTATATCAGAAGTATTTTCCCAGTCACCTAATTTAAAATCAGGAAGATAGCCATTATCTGTTGTGTTATATTTCCAGTCAAATTTAGGTTTTTCTATAACTTCTGCTTCTACTTCTGTTGTGCTGGAAATATTTACACTATCCATATTAGCTGGCAGAGTTACTGGAGTATTTTCAGAAGAATTTGCAGCAGATGTGCTGTCATCATCATTATCTGCAGCATTTATATCATTACTAGGGTTTTGTAAAGTATTTAAATAATTAAGATACATGCTGTTATTTATTATCATAAAAAGCCTCCGCTTTGATTATAGTAACTTTATAGCAAGCTCCGTGCCAAAAAGTGATGAATGTATAATTGTGTAATACATTACATGAAAACTCATTAAAAATATGTATTGCATTACATAAAAAATAGTATATAATGTGTAATATATTCCATAAAAGTGATTTATAGAAAGTACAGGTGCAGTATGCTGGACAATTTTTTTATAGAAAGCAAAAGATTTATTAAAAAAAATAATCTGCCATATAAAAGATATTTTATAGAAACCCATAAGTTATCCCATAGATTATCCATTATACAGGGTGCAAGAGGTATAGGCAAAACAACAACAATTGCTCAATATTTATCTAATTATGAAATGGATAAAGTCCTGTATATAAGCCTTGATAATATATTAATGAGCGGTAATCATAAAATTATAGAAATAGCTGAAGAATTTGAGAAAAATGGTGGTCATATTTTATGTTTAGATGAGATACATAAATATACAAACTGGTCTCAGGAGCTAAAAAATATTTATGACAAATATGATAATCTTAAAATAATAGTTTCTGGCAGTTCTGCAATGCATATACATAAAGGTAGTTATGATTTAAGCAGAAGGGCGGTAGTATATAGTATGGAAGGGATGAGTTTTAGGGAATTTTTGAACCTGCATTATCAATATACCTTTAATAGCTGCAGCTTAGCCGATATAGTAGAAAATCATGAAGAAATAGCAGAGTTAATTATAAATAGCCTGCATGATATTAAAATAATTGCTTTATTTAAAAAGTATTTAGACTATGGATATTACCCATATTCAATTAGTATGGATAATAAAGATGATTTTTATAAAACATTACAACAGAGTATAAATGCAGCTATAGAAAGTGATTTAATATCAATATATCCTAATTTAAGCGGGGTAAGTATAAATAGAATTAAAAAGCTGCTTTCAAGTATAATGTCCAATGTTCCATTTAAGCCTAATTTTTCAGAGTTACAAAAAATACTTGATATAAAAGATATTAGAACATTAAAAGAATATTTAGTATATCTTGATGATGCAGGAATAATAAAAATGCTGATGGCAAATAATATGGCTTATAAAAATATTGGTAAGCCAGAAAAAATATATATGGCAGATACTAATATTATGAATTTAGCCAGCAAAGATATTGGCAATATGCGAGAAACATTCTTCTTTAATCAGTTAAGCTGCTATTATTCAATAATATCTAATAACAAAGGTATTTATAGTAATAAGTCTGGTGATTTTATATGTGAAGAAAAATATATATTTGAAGTTGGTGGTAAAAATAAGGATTTTAATCAAATTAGAGATGCAGATAACTCATTTTTAGCATTAGATGACATAGAGATAGGATATAAGAAAAAAATTCCATTATGGATATTTGGTTTTCTATACTAAAAAAGCCCTTAAAAAAGGGCTTTGTATTTATAAGCTTTAGTTATGAACTTATTTTGTAACGCTTTTTACTAACTCTGCAAAAGCTTCAGGAGCGTTTATTGCCATTTCTGAAAGCACTTTACGGTTTAAATCTATACCAGCTTTTTTCAGATTGCCCATAAGTTTGCTGTATGAAGTGTTGTTTAATTTAGCAGCAGCAGAAAGACGAGTAATCCATAATCTTCTCATGTCTCTTTTTTTCCTGCGTCTGTCTCTGTAAGCATAGCATAAAGCTCTTTCAACAGTAGGACGGGCAATGTTATAAACTGTCCTTCTTCTGCCTCTAAATCCTTTTGCTAATGCAAGTATATTTTTTCTTCTTCTTCTGGTTTTGTAACCACCTTTAGCTCTAGGCACTTGTTCCTCCTTGTTAAGCCTTTTTGACTTAGGTTATTTGATTTTGCCTGTCATACGGCGGCCTAATGCCGCATACATAGCGAGAATAAGTTATAAGATAATAAATATTATCTTATGCATAAGGCATAATGCGCTGCATATTTGCTGCCACTGTGCCAGTGATAACACCTGTTTCTTTTAACTGGCGTTTACGCTTTCTACTCATACCAGTGGCAATATGTCTCATTCCTTGTTTTTTGAAAATGAGTTTACCATTAGCACTTATTTTGAAGCGTTTTTTTGCACCCTTATGGGTTTTCACTTTGTGCGTAGCCATGTTTACTCCTTTATAGTTTCCAGCTTTACAAAATTAAGCGTTTATTTAGCTGCCTTTGGGGCAATAATCATTATTTGCTGTTTGCCTAATATTTCAGGCTTTTTCTCCATAGCACCTAAATCTTCCACATCTACAGAGATTTTATTTAAAAGCTCAGTGCCAGATTCAAGAAACATTATTTCTCTGCCACGATAGCGAATAACTATCTTGACCTTATCACCATCAGTCAAAAAGCGTCTTATATGCTTAAGTTTCACATTATAATCATGCTCTTCAATTTTAGGGCGGAATTTAATTTCTTTAATATCTACCTGATGTTGACGCTGTTTTTTACGAGCCTCTTTTTCTTTTTTGTTTTTTTCAAACTTGTATTTACTGTAGTCCATAATACGACATACAGGAGGCTTTGCATTAGCAGCAACTTCCACTAAATCCAGTCCTTTATTATTAGCAGCATCAAGTGCTTCATGCAACGATAAGATACCAAGAGCCTGTCCGTTATCATCAATAAGGCGGACTTCAGAGGCTGTTATCTCATCATTAACCCTTTCTTTGTCTCCATCTTTAACTGACGGTATGATACACCTCCATAAGAGAAATAATTCCCTAAATACCTTTCTAACTTATATATATAATATTATTCAGCCCACAATTCAAGAGATTTTGAATCTATTAATAATTTTAATACACTAATATATGTAGAAAAATCAAGATTATTTTTTGTTTCGCCATTTCTTAATCTAACAGAAACTTTATTTTCGTTCATCTCATTATTGCCTATAACTATCATGTGTGGCACTTTTTCCATTTGTGCTTCTCTGATTTTATAGCCGATTTTTTCATTTCTTAAATCTTTTTCTACTCTAATACCAGCCTGTTTTAATTCTCTGTATAAAATTTCTGCATATTCTGCACTTTCGTCAGTAATATTCATTATTTTAACCTGCACAGGAGATATCCATACAGGGAAAGCACCTGCAAAGTGTTCAATTAATATGCCTAAAAATCTATCAATAGAGCCTAAAATAACTCTGTGCAGCATAACTGGGCGGTGTTTTTCGCCATCCTGACCAATATAGCTTAAATCAAATCTTTCTGGCAGATTAAAATCACACTGGATAGTAGCACACTGCCAAAGTCTGCCAATAGCATCTTTTAATTTAATATCAATTTTTGGGCCATAGAAAGCACCGTCGCCTTCATTTATTGTATAGTCTAGACAGTTAGCTTCAAGAGCATTAATTAATGCTTTTGTTGCAGTATCCCATATTTCAACTGAGCCTATAAATTTTTCTTCCGGCCTTGTAGAAACTGTATGAATAAATTCAAAGCCGAATATATCCATTACAGTTTTAACAAAATCTAATATATTTGTAATTTCTTCTAAAAGCTGGTCTTGACGGCAGAAAATATGTGCATCATCTTGAGTAAATGCTCTAACACGCATAAGACCATGTAAAACACCTGATTTTTCATGCCTGTGTACTGTGCCAAGCTCAAAATATCTTAATGGTAAATCTCTGTAACTGTGTAAATCATTTTTATATATCATAATATGAGATAAACAGTTCATTGGTTTAATACCAAATTCCATACCATCTATTTCAGTAAAATACATATTTTCTTTATAGTTATCATAGTGGCCAGAGCATACCCATAAATCTTTTTTAAGGATAGTAGGACCATAAACTATGTCATAGCCCCTTTTAATATGTTCTTCCCTTTCAAACTGTTCTAAAACTGCTCTTAACATACCACCATGAGGCAAATATATTGGAAAGCCAGCCCCTGCATCTTCTTCTATTGTAAAGAGTTTAAGCTGTTTGCCAAGTCGTCTGTGGTCGCGTTTTTTAGCTTCTTCAAGCATATTTAAATAATCATCAAGTTCTTTTTTAGAAAACCATGATGTGCCGTATATTCTTTGAAGCTGTTTATTTTTTTCATCTCCTCTCCAGTATGCTCCAGCAACAGATAAAAGTTTGAAATGTTTTATTTTGCCAGTAGATGATACATGAGGACCACGGCAAAGGTCAGTAAAATCGCCCTGTTCATAAAGAGAAACTGTATCAACACCTAAATCTTTAATGATTTCTACTTTATATTTTTCATTTTCTTTTGTAAAACAGTCTATTGCATCATGGGCAGCAATTTCTTTTCTAATAACAGCAATATTTTCAGCAGAGATTTTTGCCATTTCTTTTTCTATTTTTTCTAAATCCTCTACAGTAAATGGAGCATCTCTGTCAAAATCATAATAAAAGCCGTTTTCTACAACTGGCCCAATAGTAACTTTTGTTTCTGGATAAAGTCTTAAAACAGCCTGAGCCATTAAATGAGCTGTAGAGTGTCTAAGAATTTCTAAAGCTTCTTCATCAGATTCCGTTAATATTTTTATATTATCTCCATTATGAAGTGTTGTATTTAAGTCAACAAGTTTCTCATTAATTACCCCTGCTACTGCTTTTTTAGCAAGGCTGTTAGAGATTTTTTTAGCAGCATCTAATATAGTAGAGTTATCTTCTAATTCTACTATGCTGCCATCAGGTAGTGTTATATTCATAATTAGCTCCTTATACATTTGCAGTTGTATGAGCTGCATATATCTAAGTCTTAAAAGTATATAGGCGAGAGCGGGATTGAACCGCTGACATTTGCCACGTCAAGGCAACGCTCTCCCACTGAGCTGCACGCCTAAAAGCTTATACAATAAATAAATCTTATAATAGTAAAAAAGATATTAGTCAATAAAAATCATAACTGGCAGCACCCAATTTATTAAAATTACAGTCAAATATAT
>CAMWVK010000093.1 GCA_947177675.1 uncultured Mucispirillum sp. | reverse complement strand
AGTATATTGTTAGTAAAATTATGCTTAAGTATGGGCGTATTTTATTTCAAATGTATTTTGTGTAATGATTAGCAAAATATACTATCAAATCATATAAGGAGTGTGGCTGATGATTTCTATCGGTTTAGATGAAACTCTTTTTATCCAACTTTTTCTTCTTATTGTGGTTATTATTATGGCTAAGTTTTTATATCTTAACCCTGTAAAAACTACTATTGAATCCAGAGATGAAAAGATTAGACAACTTAAATCAACAGCAGATTCAGGGCTTGCATCTGTTGAAGATTCCAAAAAAGCTTATGAAGAAAAACTTCTTGCTGTCAGGGCGGAAATGTCTGCTTATCAGATTAAAATGCAGGATGAAGCAGCAAAAGAAGCTGAAGCTATTATTGCAGAAGCAAAAGCAGAAATTGCAAAAGTATCAGAAGTTTCCCGTAGTGAATTAAAACAGTCTTATGATGCTGCTAGACAGGCTTTACAAAAAGAAGTTAATGATATTAGCGAAATAATATACAAAACCATTTCTGGTAATGTAGCATAATAAGGGGGAGCAGGTGAAAAAAGCATTTTTATTAATTACATTGCTTTCTTTTCCATTAACTGCATTTGCTGCTGGCGGTGAGCTTGATTGGAGAACATTTGGCTGGCGTGTTGCAATGTTTATTGTTTTTGCAGCACTTTTATATTTTCTTACAGCTAAGCGTGTAAAAGCTATGCTTATCCAAAGAACTGAAGATATTAAAGCAGCACTTGCTGAGGCTGAAACTGCTAAAAATGAGGCAATGGATAAAGTTAAGCAGTATGAAGCTAAAATGGCAGAACTTGAAAAAGAGCTTGAAGAAATGAAAGCAAATGCTAAAAAAGCAGCAGAATCAGAGAGAGCAAATATGATTGCTGATACTAAAAAACATGTTGAACAGATGAAACAGTTTGCCATTAATATGATAGAGTCAGAAAAAGAGCGTGCTATACAAGAACTGCACCGTGAGGCTGTAGAGCTTGCTGCAAGTCAGGCAGAACAAAAACTTACTAAGGAAATAAGCGGCAGCAAAGCTGCTAAAATATTAGATGAATATATTAAACATATAGGGGAGTAGCAGGTGAGTAACAATACTATTGCGCGTCGTTACGCAGGTGCTTTTTTCTCTTACATTAATGCAAACCATGCATCAAGTGCAGCAAAAATATGGGATGAGCTTTCTGCTCTTGCATCTCTTTGCAGCACAAGCAGTGATTTTGCTAATGTGGTAAAAAACCCAACTATATCTCATGAAGAAAAACTTGCTGTATTTTCAGCTCTTAAAAAGTCAGGTAAAATATCTGATGAGCTGTATAAATTTATAGCTGTTTTAATTGAGAAAAAGCGTCTTATATTACTTGCTGATATTGATAAATCTGTTAAACAGTTTATCATGGAAGCTGGAAACAAACTTGAAGCAGAGGCAGTATTTGCTGATAATGCAAGTGATGCTGTTAAAAAAGAACTTGTTAAAAGGTTAGAGCATTTAACTGGCAAAACTATTGTATTAAAAGACAAGATTGACCCATCAGTTATAGGTGGCGTGAAAGTGAAGCTTGGAAGCAGACTTTATGATGCAACAATCAAAGGACAGCTTGACAAATTAAAAGCTTCATTAATGTAAGATTTGTTAAAACTTATGGTTTCATAAGTAAAAGAATATATTCAAGGAGCATGGCTTTATGCACATAAAAGCGGAAGAAATAAGCCAGATCATACGCGACCAAATCAAAGATTTTGATAAAAAGGTTGCTATGGAGGAAGTTGGCACCGTAATCAGCGCAGGTGATGGTATTGCTAAAGTTTACGGGCTTGACAATGTTATGGCTGGGGAATTAGTTGAGTTTCCTGGCGGTATTTATGGTATGACATTGAACTTAGAGGAAGACAATGTCGGTGTTGTTGTTATGGGTGATTACCTTGATATTAAAGAGGGTGATACTGTAAAACGCACAGGTAAAATTGCATCTGTTCCTGTTGGCGAGGAACTTGTAGGCAGGGTTGTAAATGCCCTTGGTCAGCCAATTGACGGCAAAGGTCCTATCAATGCAAAAAAAACAGATGTTATTGAAAAAGTTGCCCCTGGTATTGTATTAAGAAAACCAGTTCATGAACCAGTTCAAACAGGTATTAAAGCGATTGACTCAATGATACCTATAGGCAGAGGTCAAAGGGAGCTTATTATTGGCGACCGTCAAACTGGTAAAACTGCAATTGCTCTTGATACTATTATTAACCAAAAAGGGCAGAATATGATTTGTGTTTATGTTGCAATAGGTCAAAAACGCTCAACAGTTGCACAAGTTGTTCAAACATTAGAAGAGCATGGTGCTATGGATTATACAATTGTTGTAGCAGCAACAGCTTCTGACCCTGCTCCACTGCAATTTATTGCTCCTCTTGCAGGATGTACAATGGGTGAATATTTTAGAGATAATGGCAAACATGCTCTTTTAATCTATGATGATTTATCTAAACATGCTACAGCTTACAGACAAATGTCATTATTACTTCGCCGTCCTCCTGGTCGTGAAGCTTATCCTGGTGATGTATTCTACTTACATTCTAGATTATTGGAAAGAGCTGCTAAATTAAATGATGATTTAGGTGCTGGCTCATTAACAGCATTACCAATTATTGAAACACAGGCAGGGGATGTTTCTGCATATATTCCTACAAATGTAATATCTATTACAGATGGGCAGATATTTTTAGAAACAGACCTTTTTAACTCTGGTTTCCGTCCAGCTGTTAATGCAGGTATTTCCGTTTCTCGTGTTGGTGGTTCTGCACAAATTAAAGCAATGAAACAAGTTGCTGGTAAACTCCGTCTTGAGCTTGCTCAATACAGAGAAATGGCAGCATTTGCTCAGTTTGGCAGCGATTTAGACCCAGCTACTCAGAAACAGCTTATTCGTGGCAGCCGTTTAATGGAGCTTTTAAAACAAAATAAAAATAAACCATTCCCAGTTGAAGAACAAATTGCTGTTATCTTTTCAGCAATCAATGGCTACTTAGATGATATAGAAGTTAAAGATGTTAGAAAGTTTGAGCAAGACTATCTGTCTTATCTTAAATCTAGTGGTTTAGGTATTTTGGAAGAAATTGCAGAGAAAAAAGTTATTTCTGATGAATTAACTAACAAAATGAAATCTGCTTTAGAAACATTTAAAAAACAGTTTACTGCATAAAACAACTGCAGAGTAATCTGTGGTATGCTCACTGATAATTTTAGGAGATTAGGAGCTTTTAATGGCTAGTGCACGCGATATTAAACGAAAAATAAATTCTGTCAGCAATACGCAAAAGATAACAAAAACTATGAAAATGGTTTCTGCTGCTAAAATGCGTAAAGCTATTGAGGCTATGCAGTCTGCTCGTCCTTATTCAGCTAAACTGGCAGAACTGATACAAGAACTTTCTAACCGTGCAGGCGGCAATGCAGAACATGCTTTTTTTGAAGCAAAAGAAGAAGTGCATACAATTTATCTTGTTGTTGTAACAAGTGATAAAGGCTTATGTGGTGCTTTTAACTCAAATGTATTAAAAGCTGCATATAACTTTACAAAAGAAAATAAAGACAAAACTATAAAAATAGTTCCTATTGGCAAGCGTGCATTTGATTTCTTTGCTAAGCGTGGTTTTGAAATTGTTGAGAAGTGGATTGGTTTTGGCGGAAAATATACTTTTAATGATGCTGTTAATGTTGGCAGACTTATTTCTAAGTCTTTTATTAACGGTAACGCTGATGAAGTTCATCTTATATATAATGAATTTAAATCTACTTCTTCCCAGGTAGTTAGAAGTAAAAAATTATTACCTCTTGCAGTTGAGAGTGGTTCAGAGCCAAGTTATCCTGATTTTGAATATGAACCAGAAGTAACTGTTCTATTAGACAGCTTACTGCCTCAATTTATAAATACAAGTATATTCCAAAGTATGCTTGAATCTGTTGCCGGAGAACATGGTGCAAGAATGGTTGCTATGGATAATGCAACTAGAAGTGCCGGCGAAATGATTAAAAAGCTTGTTCTTAACTACAATAAAACAAGACAAGCTGCTATTACTACAGAGCTGTTAGACATTGTCAACGGTGCTGAAGCATTAAAATAATTAGGAGAACATTCATGGCTGAAAATACAGGCAAAATCCTTCAGATTATCGGACCTGTTGTAGATGTTCAATTTTCTACTGGCAAGCTGCCAGAAATCTACAATGCTCTTGTAATTGAAGATAAAGCTCAAAAAAGAAGTGTTATATGTGAAGTAGCACAGCACCTTGGTGAAGATACAGTTCGTGCTGTTGCGATGGCTTCTACAGATGGTTTAGTTAGAGGTATGGAAGTTTCTAATACTGGCAAACCTATATCTGTTCCAGTTGGTAAAGAAGTTCTTGGTCGTATATTAAATGTTGTTGGTGAACCTGTTGATAACAGAGGTCCAATTAATACTAAAACTACAAGAGCTATTCACCAGCCTACTCCAGCACTTGAAGACCAAGAAACAAGTGTTGCTATCCTTGAAACTGGTATTAAAGTAATTGACTTACTTGAACCATATACCAAAGGTGGTAAAACTGGTCTGTTTGGTGGTGCAGGTGTTGGTAAAACAGTTATTATTATGGAGCTTATCCACAATATAGCACATGGTCACGGTGGTTACTCAGTATTTGCGGGTGTTGGTGAAAGAACTCGTGAAGGTAATGACCTTTTCTTAGAAATGACAGAATCAAATGTTATTGATAAAGTTTCTCTTGTATATGGTCAAATGAACGAATCACCGGGTGCTCGTATGAGGGTTGCTCTTTCTGCACTTTCTATTGCAGAGCATTTTAGAGATGAAGGTCAGGATGTGTTATTATTTGTAGATAACATTTTCCGTTTTTCTCAAGCAGGTAGTGAAGTTTCTGCACTTTTAGGTCGTATGCCGTCTGCCGTTGGTTATCAGCCAACATTAGGCACAGAAATGGGTGAATTACAGGAACGCATTACATCAACTAAAAAAGGTTCTATTACATCAGTTCAAGCTGTATATGTGCCTGCTGATGACTTAACTGACCCAGCACCAGCAACAACATTTGCTCACCTTGATGCAAAAACAGTTCTTTCTCGTGCTATTGCAGAAATAGGTATATATCCTGCGGTTGACCCACTTGATTCTACATCAAGAATATTAGACCCTGCTTATGTAGGTGAAGAACATTATAATGTTGCCCGTGGTGTGCAGGCAGTGCTGCAGCGTTATAAAGAACTGCAGGATATTATTGCAATATTAGGTATGGAAGAATTATCTGATGATGATAAATTAACTGTTGCAAGAGCAAGAAAAATCCAAAGATTTTTATCACAGCCTTTCCATGTTGCAGAACAGTTTACTGGTGCACCTGGTAAATATGTATCATTAAAAGACACTATTGCTGGCTTTAAAATGATATTAGAAGGAAAATGCGATGAAATACCTGAACAGTTATTCCTTATGAAAGGCGGAATTGATGAAGTTTTAACTGCATTTGAGCAGTCTAAACAAGGAAAATAATTATGGCTGATAAATTGTTTCTTGAACTTGTTTCACCTGAAAAGTTACTTGTATCGTCAGATGTAGATAATGTTTTTGCTTTTGGAGCAGGCGGTGCATTTGGTTTATATCCTGACCACTCCCCATTTTGCACAGAGTTAGTGCCATGTGTGCTTACCTATGCAATAGGTCAAGAAACATTTAAGGTTATAGTATCTAAAGGGTTTCTTGAAGTAGCAGATAACAAAGTTAATGTATTAACTGAAAGAGCAGTATATGTAAAAGACATTGATGCTGCAAAAATTAAAGCTGAGTATGATGTATTAAGTGCAGAGTTAGCTGGTGAAATAGCTGATGAGGAAATCCGCAAGGAAAAAGAAACTGCATTAAAATTCTGTGAAACAGCTTTGAATATATAATATAGATTATAAAATATTGTATAAATTATTAAGGGATATACTTATATATTATAGTATATCCCTTTTTTAATAAGCTTTATTTAGTAAAGTAATGTATTAAAGTAAATAAAGCTGTGAAACTTTTTGGACTCGCTATACTTTTCTCCAGTCACTTTTTTTTACCTCATACACTGCTCGCTAGAGAAAACACATTGGGCTTATTTATCCCTATTGTTTCTGAATACATAACAAAGTGTAACAAAAAATGGACTTACACCTTTACAGAAAATAAAATTAATTGCAGTGGTTTAGTTTAAAATTTTTGTGAAAGCCCAACTTCAATTGTGTCTTCCAGAGTGAGCGAAAGCAAGCGAAGGGACTTATATACTTATAAATCATATATGTTTAAATGTTTAAGCTGTAATAGATTACTGAGATTTATATTTTTATCTATTCTTCGCAAATGATTAGAATATTTCTGAATACAGGCAAAAAGTGGACTTACACCTTTACAGAAAATAGAATTAATTGCAGTGGTTTAGTTTAAAATTTTTGTGTAAGTCCAACTTCAATTGTGTCTTCCAGAGTGAGCGAAAGCGAGAGAAGAAACTTATATACTGATAAATCATATATGTTTAACTGTTTAAGCTGTAATAG
>CAMWVK010000092.1 GCA_947177675.1 uncultured Mucispirillum sp. | reverse complement strand
CAATGATATAATAAAAGCTAATTTTTAAACCTTAAAATATTTAAGCCAAGAACAATAAATATTACTCCTGCAGTTTTATTTAAATAATAAGAGAATTTAGAATGTCTTAATGTATTTGAAATCCTTGCAGATGCCCACACTAAAAATAAGCTCCATAATGAACCAATAAAAATAAATGTTAAGCCTAATATTAAAAAAGGAACAGGACTTTCAGCATTGCTTTTTACAAACTGGGGAAGAAGTGCTAAAAAGAAAAGTGCTACTTTTGGATTAAGAATATTTGTAAAAAAACCCTGTCTGAATACTATAAAAAATGATGGTGAAACATTTTCTTTATTAATATTAATGCTTGATTTTGATTTTAATGCTTTTATACCTAAATATATTAAATACACCGCACCTGCAATTTTTACTATATTAAATAAAAGTGCAGAAGTCATTAAGATGACAGAAAGACCAAAGGAAGCCAGAATTGTATGCACAAATAAACCGCATACAATACCTGCAACGGAAGCAATCCCCTGCCTGTATCCACCTGTAATTGATTTTGTTAATATAAAAACAGTATCTGCCCCCGGTGTTAAAGAAAGCATAATAACTGCCAATATAAACCCATAGTAGTTTGTAATATCTGCCATACTACTGCACCAAAGAGTTCATTGAGAAAAGCGGCTGCATAATAGATACAACAATAAAGCCTACAAGCACACCAATAATAACAATAAATATTGGCTCAACAGCTGAAATAAAGGATGTTAAAAACTTATCTACATTTTTAGAATAAAACTCATTTACACGCTCTAAAAGTTCAGGCATATTTCCTGATGATTCACCAGTTGATACTGCAGCAGGAAAAAGCTCTGGGAAAATACCCGCATTTCTGACTGCCACAGAAAATTTTGTTCCAGCCTGCACAGCCTCTCTTACCTGACTAACTATATCAAACATATACTTATTATCAATAACAAGGGAAGCATAATGCAGTGCATCTGTTAAAGGCAGCCCTTCTTTTAACTGAAATGATAACACATGGGCAAACTTAGATACAGATACATGAGATACAAGATTTATTTTAAACAGTTTTTTATCAACTGCAAGTCTGAATTTATTATTATTTTTATAAAGATACCTGATAGAAAATATAATAAACATAATAAAAAGCAAAAGGACAAGCCCATATTCGCTTACAAAATCAGAAACATGCAGTAAAAACTGAGTAGATGCTGGTATCTGCTGTTTCATTGATGCAAAAATTGATTCCATTTTAGGCACAACAAAGGCAAGTAAAAAGCCAAGCACTGCAAACCCCATAACAAGTATTGTCATAGGATAAACCATTGCCGTTTTTATTTTATCTGTATTTTTTCGTTTGTCTTCTTCATATACTGCAATATCTGCTAAAACAGCAGCAAGCTTGCCCACCTGTTCTGATGCTTTTATAAGATTTACATACATTGGTTCAAATATTTTAGGATATTTTGACAGACTGTCTGAAAACCGCATACCTTCTGACACTTTTGATACAGACTCTAATAAAGCATTTTTTAAATGCTGCTCTTTTGTGCTTTTTGCAACAATTTTTAATGCTTCTACAAGTGGAATACCGCTTCTTAAAAGCAGAGAAAGCTGGAAAAAAGTATCTGATAAATTAAGTTTTTTTGCAAACATTTCCTGCACTTTTGCAAAAAAAGGCTGTTTTTCCCGCACATCAGAAATAGAGGAAACAAATATTCCTTCAGATAAAAGTTCACTTGTTAATGCCTGCCTGCTTACTGCTTCACGAACACCTTTAACTTCTTTTCCTGTTTTTGATATACCTTTATAACTGTATGCTGCCATTAATCAACCTTTGTTACAGAAAGCACTTCAGAGGGAGTTGTTATGCCTTTTTTAACAAGCTCTGCACCATATTCAAACATAGTTCTAAATCCCTCTTTCCGTGCTGCTTCCTTTATATCATAGCTTGATGCTCTTTTATTTATTAAACTTCTCAGGCTGTCAGTAATTTCAAGCATTTCAAATATACCTATCCTGCCCCTGTAACCAGTATTAAAACAGTTAGGGCAGCCTTTGCCTTTTATATAGCTTGTTAATTCTAAACCAGCACGAGCAAAAGTTGATTTTATATAATCATCTGCCTGCATATCTTCCTGACAGTGTGGACATATTTTTCTTACAAGCCTTTGACCTATTACAACAGCAAGGGAAGAAGAAATTAAAAATGGCTCTACCTCCATTTCAATAAGCCTTGCAATAGCTGTTGGCGAATCATTTGTGTGCAGTGTAGATAAAACTAAGTGACCAGTTAATGATGCCTGAATAGCAGCTTCTGCCGTTTCATTATCACGAACTTCACCAACTAATATAATATCAGGGTCCTGCCTTAAAAATGTTTTAATTGCAGCTGCAAATGTTAAATTTACTGCTGGATTCATCTGCACCTGTGTTACATTATCAATATGATATTCAACAGGGTCTTCTATTGTAACTACATTTTTATTATCTCTATTCATAGCAAGCAGTGAGGCATAAAGAGTTGTTGTTTTACCGCTGCCTGTTGGACCTGTAACTAATATAATGCCATTTGGTCTGTCAAGATATGGTCGGAATTTTTCATAAAGCTCTCCGTCTAAACCTATCTGCTGTAGTGATGTAAAATCTGAAGAACGCTCTAATATACGAAGAACTGCTTTTTCCCCATTAATTGAAGGCATAGTAGATACACGAATATCTATTACACGGTTACCTATTTTTAAGTTTATCCTGCCGTCCTGTGCTCTCCTTGTTTCTGCCACATCAAGCTGACCAATAACTTTTATACGGGCAAGGATTGGGTCATGGACACTTTTAGGATATGTTTTTAGTGTATTTAAACAGCCATCCACTCTAATGCGGATTAAAAATGCACCATCTCTGCCTTCAAAGTGAATATCACTGGCACCATTTTTTACTGCACTGATAATAATCTGGTTTACAAGCCTGATAACAGGTGCATCATCATAAGATGATGTTAAAATATTTGCATCATCTTCCAAATCATCATTTTCATTATCTGAGCCCATATCATCTACTTCGCCGCCTAAACTTTCAAGTATCTCTAATATGTGCCTTTTTTCTGTATATTCATAATCTGGATTAATACCAAGAGAAAAACTCATAAATTTTGCTTTCTGCAAACCTGCCTCATCAGCATAATAAAACTTTATATCCCCATTATCTGCACTTACTGGCACAAAATCACTTTTATCAGGAAACTTCATATACTGAGATTTTACACTGTCAAAATCTATGCTCATATATTATTCACCTTAGTTTTCAGGGCTGATAATACCTGTATCATCACTTTCATTATTATTTAAAGGCTGTTTTTCTGGCTCTGCCTTATCATTAACATCAGCAGGAGTTAAAAGTTTAGTATTTTCTTCTAATGCTTTCCCATCTCCCTTAACAGTTTTTTTGGCTGCTTCTTTTTCTGCTTTTTCTATTGCTTTTTGTCTTTCTTTTTCAGCTTTTTTCTCTGCTTTTTCTTGTTTTGCTTTTTCTTTATCTCTCTGACTTTGAGTTTTCTGTGCTTCTTCTGGAGATAAACCTTCTATTTCATTTTTAAGCTGGATAGACCTGCCTGTATCTGTAAAAGCTCCCTTATTAAATTCTGTATCACCTTGACGGTTAAAATCTTCCATTGTAGCACGCTTATCTTCCATAAGTTTTTGATTATCTTCAACAGTATCAATAATATGTGCTGTAATGAAAAGCATAACATTTGTTTTTTGAGTTGTGGTAGACTGAGTTTTAAAAAGCCAGCCTAAAACAGGTATCTGTGAAAGACCGGGGATACCTGATACAGTAGTAGTAGAGTCATCTTTTATCATACCTGAAATAACCATAATGGAATGGTTTTTCAGTTTAACTGTTGTATTTGTTGTTCTTGTAAGAGTAGTAGGTGCTGTAGAGCTTACTGCTGAACCTGAAACTTTTTTAATTTCCTGTTCAATAGCAAGAGTTACCATATCATCGCTGGAAATCTGCGGAGTAACTTTTAACTTAACACCAACATCTCTATAATCATAAGTTTGTATAGGGTTGTTATTTGAGTCATATTTTGTACTTGTTTGATATGGCATATTTTCACCAACAAATACTTCTGCTGCTGAGTTATTTAGTGTAAGTATCTGCGGGTTTGATATAATATTTATACCGCTTGATGTTCTAAGAGCAGAAATCAATGCTCCAATTGATGGAAATTTTGCACCCTGAAATGATATAATATTACCTATAACACCAATACCAAGCCCTGTTCCAAGTCCTGAAATACTTGATGCACCTTGAGTAAGAGAACCTATAATACTTCCTAAACTGCCAGTATTTGAACTGCTGCCCACAAGTGCACCAGACTCACCGCCTGCACCCATAAACCATTCCACACCAAACTGAGAACTTTTATCTATACTTGTTTCTAAAATTAATGCTTCCACATATACCTGACGGCGTGGCACATCAAGTTTAGATATTAAAGAATCTAAATTATCATATAACTCTTTATCACCTATTGCTAAAATAGAGTTTGTTGCATTATCTGATGATATACTTACTTTTGAATTAGATGATGAAGCTGTTGTTGTGCCTGTTTTGCCTGCCTGCTGAGAAAGAGATGACACAAGCTTTGATAAAACTTTTTCCACATCTTCTGCTCTTGCATTTTTTAAATAAAATACCCTAGGCTCTGTATTTATTGCCATATTTTTAGAATCAAGGTTTGCTATTATTGTAGATATCCTTTCATAATCTTTTTTAGTTGCTGCAATAATTAATGTATTAGAAATATCATCTGAAATAATAACAGGCGAAGTTGGATTAATAGAATTTTTTGCAAGCTCATTAAAAAATTTAGTAATCTGCTGCTCTATTTTACTTGCAATGCTATACTGTAAAGAAAGTGTATAAAACTCATAGCCTGCAGCTACATTATCCACTTTTTTCAATAATGCAGTCATTTTTTCAATGCGGGAAGCATCATCTCTAACAACTACTATATTTAAACCTTTTACAGCTTCTACATAACCAGTTTTAGATTTCATTCTATTTAATACTGGAAGAATAGTCGCAGCATTATAGTTATCAAGAGATATAACAGTAGTCATATACCCTTTCATATTTCTGCCTACACCATTCACTTTTATTTCTTCATCAAACGCCTGCATATCTTTTTCTGCTACAATATGTATGCTGTCACCATTTGTAACAGGCTGATAACCATTTAACTTCATAACAGAATAAAAAATATCAAGAATTTCTTTTGCATCCATATTCTTTTGAGAAGAAATAGTTACACTGCCCCGTAAATCAGCTTCATTATATATAACATTTTTGCCTGTAAATTCAGAAACAAATGTAATAAAGTCTTTCATTGGCACATTTTTAAAGTTTACTGCATAATTATTTTGCTGAGCATAACCGCTTAAAGCAAAAAATACTGTAAAAAGGAATGGTAATAAAAATAGTTTCTTTTTCATCTAACTTCCACAAACAATGATTTTTTTTCATTATTTCTCAGCATATCCACATTTAATGCTGATATATCATCAACTTGAGAGAACATATTAAATAATGCACCAGGGTTTGTAAGCTCGCTGCCATTTATTCTAGTAATAACATCTCCAACTTTTAAGCCAAGTTTTAATAGTGGTGATTCTGGCTTTAACATAGCCACTCTGTAGCCTACAAAATTACCATCTTCATAAAAAGTGGCAACTCTTGCACTTTGAAGCACTTTATTTATGTCTTTCAAGTCGTTTTTAAGTTCATCTCTTGGAACAGTAATATTGATATTTGTCCCGCTGTCTTGCACTTTTACACCAGTATTTGCTGTCTGTTCTGCCTGTTTTTTAGGCATTGACTGCACAACTGCACCATTATCTATAACTATTGAATATCTTTTCTTATCCTTTTCTATAGTTGCAAAACTGAATGATAAATCAACCAGTGTAATGCCTTCTTTTGTTTTACCAAGAGAGATACTTAAAGTATTATTATCAAGATTAATTGCAGCTATACCTGTATGATTAACTTCGTCATAAATAATACCTATTAAGGCAGCTTTAAATGGCGGTGGTGGATTTAATGGTGCTCCATCTTTTGTAACAATTAGTTTGCCATTCTCTATAGCTTCTGTATCAGCATTACTATTGACAGGAGCAGGTGCAACATCTAATAAAAAGATATTTTTAGCGATAATATCAGCTGCTGCTCTATTAACATCTAAATTATCTTTTTCTACTTTTTTTATCCTTGGCACAGGCAAAGGCTTTGGTGCCATAAAAGCACTTCCTGTTATTGCTGAAATTAAATAACCTGCTGCTATACCTGTAACTATAGGATAAACTATATAAGGAAGTTTAAAATTTACCATGTTATATGAAATATCAATTTATCACATAAAATGCAAACATTTTTTTTATTTCATCATCACTTTCTCTATAATTTCTCAACAAAAAATATTGTTAAATCATTAAGAGGGTATGCTGTAAATACATTAATATTAAAGAAACTGTGGAATAAAACAGGCAGCACCAGGTTTCTATATTTATCATATAA
>CAMWVK010000091.1 GCA_947177675.1 uncultured Mucispirillum sp. | reverse complement strand
GCTTTTATTTATTATTAGTAGTATTGATATATATATGATACTACTTTTCTTTGAAACATTATTTATGATTATGAAACGATTATTTAATTTAATATATCAGTATTAATTCAAACCCTGCCACATGGCAGGGTTTCTTTTTACCCTTTTCTATAATAAATATTAATAATACCCTTTATCTGTAATTACCAAATCTTAACATATATAATCAACTTATGAATATAAGGAGATGTATATATGCCATTATCAAAAACAAGCAGACAGAAACTAAATACATGCCATAGCGATTTAATAAGGTTAATAGAAGCTGTGGCGGAGACTGAGAAATGTGCAGTTATATGTGGCTTCCGTGGCAGATATGAGCAAGAAAAAGCATATCATACAGGTAAAAGTAAAGCCAAATGGGGACAATCAAAACATAACTTCAAGCCCAGCCATGCAGTAGATGTTGTGCCAGAGCCTTTAAATTGGGAAGATATTCCAGCTTTTGAAAAACTGGGTGAAAAAATTATGGCAAAAGCTGATGAATTAGGTATCAAAATAAAATGGGGTAAAAATTTTAAAGGGCTTGCTGATTACCCACATTTTGAGCTTACTGAAGATAAATAGATTCTTCGCCTGATAAATCAGGCTCAGAATGACATGGTATGTGATATGAATATAAATGCATTAAGTAAATATGTAATTATTTTTCTTTTTACAGTTTTAGTTGTGCTTTCTGTGCTGCTTAGCATTTATGCAGCACAAAACAAGCAGCTTATGCAAGAAAATACAAGATTTACTGAAATGGTAGAGTTAAGAGATGCTGCTATTACTGAAATAGATAAAAATATTGCAGCATTGCAGCAACAGGTATTGGAAGCTGAAAGTATATGTGATGAAAGATTAAAAGCAAGAAATGATGTGCTTTTGTTTTTAAAAAATAAAGACTCTCCAAAGCAGTTACAGCCTGCTGCCTCCAAAAACATAGGGCAGGCAAAAAATAATAATGGGGTGACCGCTGCCCCATTATTAACTGGGGGTATTGTGGATGATGAAGAAAGTATTTTTATTGTTGATAGTATTAATAGTTATTGGATGCAGTTCGCACAGCCAGGTAGTGGTAAAAAATAGAGTATGTGCAGTGCCTGCAAAAGTAGAAATAACAACTCTTGATAATAAAAGCCATATTGGCAGTAAAAAAAATTCTGCAATACTAATGTTAAATATTGCAGACTTAATAGCATATATAAAGAGTTTAGAGGCATCTATTAAATGTTTTGAAAAAACAGATAATAGATAAATTTTAATAAGGAGAAAAATATGGCAACTTGGGGTTGGATGACTTGTTCATTGCTTTTTGGTTTAATGGTTGGCTGGTTTGGCTGCAAAACAGTTGAGTATTTTAAAAACAAAAGCAAGTAAAAAATGGGGGTAACGCCCCATTTTTTTAAAACAGTTTTAAGATTAAGGAGAAAAAGATGGAAACAGAAATTGTGAATGCTGTAGTTAATTCACCAAACACAATAGAAATATTATTAAGAGCGTCTGGTCCTTTATTTGGCTTATTAGTTTTAATTGGTGTTTTTTATACTACGCATAAATATATACCACAGATGATTAGTTCATTTAATAATTTATCATCAGAAGTAAAACTAATGCGTGAAGCATTAACTGCTATTAGTGGGCGTATAGATGATACAGAAGAAAGCACTACAAATATAACAAAAAGATTAGATGCTATTGAAATGACATTAAAAAAAATAAATGAAGATATAACAGAAATACGCATAGAAAATAGAGTGAAAGGTAAAGATAATGAATAAAGAACAGATTGAAGCGATTGAAAATGCTCGCAGGCGTGGTTTAATTTTACAAAACTTAAAACAAAAATATCCTGATGGTGTTGATTTCATTGTTTTACAAAAAGCTTTAGAAATTCAAGGGCACAGTTTAAGCAAGAGAGAGTTAGCTGCTTTAATAGAGTATTTAAATGGCGGAGAATATGTATGCGTTACATATTCACAAAAGTATATACTTGTGGTTACTCTTACAAAAAAAGGGATTGATTTATTAGATAAGTCTATCAGTGATGTTGGTGTGTTGGTGGACTAATGTCTAAAACTCAATATTCTAATGAAATCAAAGAACAGGCTTTTTTATTTTGGTATGATACAAGAAATGATAGTGAAGTTGTGCGTCTTTTGAAAAATCGTGGCTATAATATCACACGCACTACTATTGCAACATGGCGAGTTAAGCTTGATTGGAATACCAGGGCATCTAACATTGATGCAAAAAAGCAAGCTGCACAAGATACAACAATATCTTTTGAAGAAACATTATTGCAGGATTTGCAAAAACAAAAAGAAAGATATGATGTATATTTTGATAACCTGCCAGCAGGCAAAGTGGATAACCAGGCAATGTATGTTTATAATCAGCTTTGCGAAAAATTAATAAACCTAAGAAATAAAATTAACCCTAAAGATAAAAAGAAAAATACAGGGTTAAAACATGAAAATATAGATGAAATTAGAAAAGAAATATTAGGGCTAGATTAATGAAAATAGATAGTGTTCTTTTACCATATCAGAAAAATGCGGAGCAGGATTGCGTAGCCCGCAAAGCGAGAGTGAAGCAAAATCATACTTTTGCGAAGCGTGTTTGCAAAAAGTCTAGGACGGACTTTTTGCAAGGTAGGGCAATATGATTAATAATATTTTATTGCCCTATCAGTCAAAATGGCTTTCAGATACAGCTTCTGTAAAGTTTTATGAAAAAAGCCGGCGTATTGGTATTACCTGGGCAGAAGCACTTGATAATGTGCTTACTGCTTGCAGCAATAAAGGCATGGACGTCTGGTATATTGGATATAATAAGGATATGGCAAAAGAATATATTGATACCTGTGCAGACTGGGCAAAAAAGCTAAATCAAGCAGTATCAAATATATATGATAATGAATTAGTAGATGAAGACAAAAAGATATTATCATATTCCATAACATTTCATTCAGGCTTTAAAATCACTGCCCTTTCTGGACGTCCGAGCAACTTGCGAGGAAAACAAGGAAAAGCAGTAATAGATGAAGCAGCATTCCATGATGATTTAAAAGAGACGATGAAAGCTGCTCTTGCCTTTTTAATCTGGGGCGGCAAAGTAGCAGTTATAAGCACCCATTTTGGTGAAGATAATATTTTTAATGAATATATAGAAGATATTAGAAAAGGCAGACTTAACTACTCATTACATAGAACTACTTTTGATGATGCTATTAATGATGGTCTTTATGAAAGAGTTAGAGAAATAACAAAAATGAAGACTGCAAAAGATGAATGGATAGCCTCAATATATGCAGACTATGGCGAAAGCTCTGATGAAGAGTTACGCTGCATACCTTCAAAAAGTGGTGGTGCTTATTTTACATCATTCTTAGTTGAAAGCTGCATGCAGGCAGATATACCAATAGTGAGATTTAACCCGCCAAGTGAAGATTTTGCATCATGGAATGAGGCAAGACGTTCTTCTTATGTTAGTGACTTTTTAGATGATAATATATCTGAGTTATTAAAGAATTTAAATATAAATAACAGACATTTCATTGGTGAAGACTTTGCACGCAGCAGTGACCTTTCTGTGTTTTGGATATTATCTGAAAATAAGGATTTAACATTATCTACACCTTTTATTGTAGAACTTAGAAATGCCCCACATAAAGTGCAGGAGCAGATTGCCCATTATATAATAGACCGCCTGCCCCGCTTTAATGGAGGCGGATTTGATGCCCGTGGCAATGGTGAGTATTTAGCTGAAAGCTGCACAGAAAAGTATGGCGAAGATTTGATAATATCAGTTAAAGCAAGTGAAAGTTTTTATTTAAAAGCTTTTCCAAAATTAAAAGCAGCATTAGAAGATAAAACTATAACTCTTCCAAAATCAGCAGATATTTTGGCAGATTTTAGGAGTGTAAAGTTGGTGAAAGGTGTACCAAAGATAGTTGAGAGAGTAAACGAAAAAGGCTCTATGAATAAGCGACATGGAGATAGTGTTATTGCCTGCCTGCTGGGCGTGTATGCAAGAAGCGAGCTTGGTGATAATGAGCAGGTAGACTACGAGAAAGTAAATAAGATATGGAATATCTAGGCTTTTCTTTTTGGCTTTACTCTGCGTTATTTTTAAAAAACCTTACTCACTTACCCTTTTCTAGTAAGCTCCGTCGGTTTTTTAAAAGCCGTCTTGATTAAAACCAAAAATTTAAAGCCTTATTTTTGAAATAGGGATGAAAAATTATTATTAATATATGAAAGGAGTATAAAGTTGAGCATATTAGATATATTTAAATCAAAAAAAGTTTTAGATTCTTCGGCTTCGCCTCAGAATGACACGGGTGTGGGTGGTGTTAATTATGTTGATAGCTCTGCTTATGAAAGCGAAAATATTAATTTATCACAAATAGCACCAATTAGAACTTTTGATAATATGCCTGCTGAATTATCTAATATTGCTTATAGAAATTTTTCAAGCTGGCAGAATTATGCTGCTTCCGTTGGTATGAATAACTCATTGCAGCAGTATTCAAGTCATATATTAAACAGGCTAAGCTATCAAGAATGTGCAAACCTTGCAACAGATAGTATGATTAGTAAAGCAATAGATGTTATTGTAAGAGAAATATTTAAAAGTGGTGGCAAATGGGAAGCTGCTCATCTTGACATAGATAATTTTGAAATGGTTTTAAATTCTCTTCACTTTTATGAAAAAATAGCTTTAGCAGTGCAAAGAGCTTTAGAATACGGCGGAGCATTTATTTATATCAATACTGATGATACTAATTTAAGCCTGCCACTATATATTAATGAAAAAACTGCAAGCACAAATAAAATTACTGGGCTTACAGTAATTGAACCATGGCAAGCAGCTCCTGTGCAGGTCAATACATTTAATCCTTTAAAAAATAATTATATGCAGCCTGATTTATGGTGGGTGCTGGGTGCGGGGGGCACAGTGCACAAAACAAGGCTTATACCAATAGTATTTTATTCTGTGCCTGATTTAATAAAGCCACTTTATAACTACCTAGGGCTTCCTCTTTCCTTTTATATGAAGAACTATGTATCTAATGCTGATACTGTAAGGCAGAGTATAAGTGATTTAGTTTTAAGATTTAGAACAAAAATTATTAAAACTACGGCTCAAAAAATAGCGGACCCACAGACACAGGCAAGAGTAAAATATATGAATGCTACAAGCAATAACCTTGCTACTCTGCTGCTTGCTAAAGATGAAGAATGGATTGAAACTGTTACAAGTTTATCTGGCATGGATAACCTGCTGTCACAAATGTATGAACTTATGACAGCATCTACTCGTGGCATACCTGTAACAAAATTATTAGGGCTTTCTCCTCGTGGCTTTAATGCTACTGGTGAATATGATGAAAATAATTTTTATGATGTTATAGATGGGTATGCAAGCAGCGTAGTAATACCAGCGATGGAGAAAGTGGCAGAATATATATTATGCTTTAAAGCTGGTGTGCTGGATGAACCAAAATATACATTTAACCCTAGAAAACAAATAAAACAAAAAGAGCAGGCAGAGATAAACAACTTAAAAGCTGATTATGTTTCAAAGCTTATTATGAGTGGCGTGGTTACAGGTAAAGATGCAATAAGAGCAATTAGTGAAGATAATTTTAAATTTGATTGGATAGATTTAGAAGATTACAATTCACCAGAAAATCCAGAGATTGAAAAAGAAATATTAAATCAGTGGATGGATAAGTGGAAAGAGAGTGAGCATCCGCGAGATAAAGATGGGAAGTTTAAAGGGAATGGCAGTGGTAGTAAAAACAATAATGATATACAAGCAAAAATAGACAGCTTAAATAGTATTGACTTTTCAAAAGATAATAAACTGCCTAACTTAAATCAAGATACATTAGAACAATATGGGTTTGAAGATAAGCCAGTATTATTAAAAAAGAATATAGTAGAAAAAAATAAACTAAACCACCCAGATATAACAGATGATATGGCTCGTGAAATAATTGGAAATTCATTATATAAACCTGAAGCGGTATTAAAAGCAAATAAAGATAAACCAGCTTATCATAACTTTATTACAAGATTAAAAGATGATAAAAACAGCATAGTGCTTTTAGAGTTATCTGATGAAAAAGAAAACTATGAGATAGTAAATTATCATTATATATCTGATAATGGAGTGGATAGAAAAAAAAGAATAGACAAAAAAATTAAAAGTTAAGGTAGAAGGACAGCGACCCCTTCATCGCAACAACTATTAAAAAATAATTGGCGGCTGTCGACGCTGTTTATCTCAGCCGTTACCTTAACTTATATATCTAATATGCAGAAAGTATTTAAAAATGTCAAGCTAGCTTTTATTTTAAATATCCCAAAATCATTGTTTATAAACGTTTATTTTTAATTGTTTGGGACTGTCATATACAATTTATCAGATTGGATATAAAAAGCCTCTTAAAATCAAAATTTTAAAATATAGATTTTCTATTATAAACTCATTAAAAAATACTAAGTAGTTATTTAATAAATATTAATAATATGTACGGTATAGGCATAAACATAGTTATAAAAAT